>JBDIBK010000159.1:0-8391 GCA_039812845.1 Bryobacterales bacterium | reverse complement strand
CTTGTCCAGAACCTGCAAGCCGATCGGAACGACCCCGAGTCCGTGAAGGCGGCCATCGGCGGCACACGCTTCGATGTCGTCTTCGATAACGTCTACGATTGGGAGCGCGGCACCACGGCCGAGCAGGTGCGCGGATGCGCGCTCGCCGCGCAGCCGGACCGCCTCCACCGCTATGTCTTCATGTCCAGCGTGGCGGCATATTTTGACGGGCTTGGCCACGAGGAGAGCGACAAACTCGCCCCGGTCGATTGCCCCGACGAGTATGCCCGCAACAAAGCCCTTAGCGAACGCGCGCTCTTCAAGCTTCATCAGCAGCGCGGGCTACCCCTGGTCACCTTCCGCCCCCCTTACGTGTACGGGCCGGGCAACCCTTTTTACCGGGAGGCGTTCTTTTGGGACCGCCTGCTGCTTGGCCGCCCGATCATCGTTCCCGGCGACGGCAGCCGCCTGATGCAGTTCGTTCACGTTCAGGATCTGGTGACCTGCTGTGTCCGTTCGCTCGAAGAGCCTTCCGCCGTCGGGGAGGCGTTCAACGTGGCGCACGCGGAGCCGGTAACGCAGCTTGAGGTTGTCGAGGCGCTGGCCGCCGCGGCGGGAAAGACCCCGGAGATTGTCTTCGTCCCCAGGGACTTGATCGAGCGCGAGGGCGGCAACCAGATGCGGGAACCGCTCTATTTCGGCACGTATTTCGATATGCCGCCCATCACAACCAAGATCGAGAAGGCCCGTGAGCGGCTTCATTTCGAGCCGATCAGCTTTGCCGAAGGCCTGGAGCAGACCTTCGCCGCCTACCTCGAATCGGGAACGCGCCGCACGGAGATCGATTTCCGCTTCGAAGACCGGCTGATCGCACTTGCCGGCAAATCCGTCTAGAAGCGCCTCACGCGCAGCTTTCGGAACCAGGTCTCCTGGCCGTCGTGGTTTTGCACCGCCACCCGCATGGGCTGCTTTCGGGCAATTCCCGCGATGCTGCGGTAGTTGCTGCGCGCGACGGCCTGCTTGAGTTCCGCCGAGTCCAGCTCGTAGTGCAGGATCCGCACCCCGTTCATCCAATGTTCCACTTTGGGGCCGTCCACAACGATGCAGCTTTCGTTCCACTCTCCCGATGGCCGCCCTTCAATCGAAGTTGGCGCAAAGATATCGTAGAGCGCGCCGTTGCTGTGGATCGGGTCCACCAGGCTTCCGTCGAAGTGCCCGTCGTCGGATATCTGCATCTCAAGGCCGGCCGCCTTCCATGTGCGCATGTAGTGGTCGTAGGCGAGCAGATGCAGGAAGGGTCCGATGAAGTGCGCCACGCCGGCGGCGAGAAGCCCGAGGATCAGGCCCCGCACGAGGTCCAGTTTCAGAATCCCGCGCCGAAGAAATAGCAGCAGCAATCCCAGCAGGATCCCGCCCGCCATCGCCAGCTTCGCGTTCCGAACCCTCGCGGGAAGGGTCGTCTGCCCGCGCCACTGGTCTTCGCGGACGTTATAGATGATGCCCGAATTTCCTCCGCGCGCCACCTTCCACTCCGCGCAGAAGGCGAAGTTGTCGAACGCTTCCCGGGTGATGATATCGGCTCCCCAAGGGCCACCCGGCAAGGTGCGAAGCAACCCGTCCTCCACGGTCCAGAAGCGGTGGTCGATTTCCTTGTCGTGCAGAAATCGCCATGCGCCAAGGCCGTGACCGTCGAAAAGTTGCTGCCAGGCGGGCGAATCGTCGAAGAACGCGGCATCGCGGCCGGGAGCCGACCCTTGAGCGAGGAGGCTTGCGCTGAACCACAGGAGAAAGGCGAGTGCGGTGAAACCGGCACACGGCCGGCGGCGGGGCAACTGCATGAGAGACATAGTCCGGAGGATTTTCGCTTTCGACTATATCGAAATCGCCGCGAAGATTCGCGCTGGCACGCCTCGGCGCGGGCATCCTTCCGCCCGGAGGCGAAGTGCGCCCCGCGTATAATGTCGGGCATGAAGACGATCCTCGGTGCGATCCTGCTTGCTTCTCCCCTGGTGCTGGCCCAGCCCGTCGCTCCCGCCGCGGCGGACGAAGCGGCATTCCATCGGATGCTCGAAGCCCGCGGCGATATCCACGCGCGGATCTTGAAAGAGGCGCGGGAGATTACGGAGAATGCCGCGGCCGAACTCGCCTCCCCCGCCCGCTGGGAAAGTGTGCGCGCGCGCAGGTTGGAAGAAATGCGGGATATGCTCGGCCTTCTGCCCTGGCCCGCCCGCACACCTCTCAACGTGAAGGTCACCGGCATCCTCGATAAGGGCGATTACACGATCGAAAAGATTGCGTTTGAGAGCATGCCCCGCATCTATGTGACGGGGAATCTCTATCTGCCCAAGAGCCGTCCGAAGCCTCTCCCTGCGGTCATCTACGTGTGCGGCCACGCCTACTCCCCCCATGGCGACAAGACCGCCTATCAGCGCCACGGTATTTCCCTGGCCCGGAACGGCTACGCCGCGTTCATTCTCGATTCCATCCAGATTGCGGAGACCTTTGCCCTGCACCACGGCGTTTTCAATCAGGAGATGTGGGATTGGTATTCGCGCGGCTATACGCCCGCCGGGGTGGAAGTCTGGAATGCCATGCGCGCGCTCGATTACCTGGAGACTCGCCCGGAAATCGACGCCGGCCGTTTCGCCATCACTGGGCGTTCCGGCGGTGCGGCGATGAGCTGGTTCACTGCCGCCGTGGACCCTCGCATTCGGGTCGCGATTCCCGTAATGGGCATCAGCACGAACGCCGCCAACGTGGAAGCGGGCACCCAGCTGGGCCACTGCGACTGCATGTTCTGCATCAACTTCTACAAGCAGGATATGCTCCACCAGGGCGCGCTGATCGCCCCGCGCCCGCTGCTGATGATGCACGGCGTGAAAGACACCCTGTTTCCCGTGAAGGGCTATACCGAGTTCGAACGCGTGGTGGGCAAGCTGTATCAGGGCTACGGTCGGCCGGACGACTTCAAGAACATCGTCGTCGATACCGGCCACGCGGATTCCGACTTTCTTCGTGAGCGGGCGATCCATTGGCTGGACAAGCACCTGATGGGCATTCCGCCCCGCCGCCTGGACATGGATTACAGCAACGCGCCGCCCGAAGAACTTTCCGTTTTCGGAGGTGCCCCGCCGGCGGACGCGCAGAACTTCCGCATTCACGAAACCTTCACCAGCCACGGGCCTCTCGAACAATTCGAAAGCCCGGCCGCGTGGAAAGCCCGGAGTTCGGCTCTGCTCTCCACGCTTCAGCGCCTGCTGCCCCCAACGAAAGACTCCTTCGTGCCGAAAACCGATTTGCGGAAGCCCTCGAAGGCGGCTGGCAAGTTGCCGGCCATCCTCTACATCGCCTCCAACGGAGAGGACGAGCGTTACCAGGCGCGCCTCCTGCGCGGTGCCGAATCCCAAGGTGAGACGGTGCGCATGGCGGTATGGCCGCGCGGCGTCGGGGAGATCGCCTTCAGCCGCGATACCGAACGAAACTTCCTGCGGGATGCTATGCTGATCGGCGAAACGCTCGATTCCCTGCGCCTGCGCGACGTTCGCTCCGCGCTCGAGGCGCTGAAAGCACTGCCCGAAGTGGACCCCGCGCGCATCACCGTTGTGGGCCGCGGCGTCTCCGGCATCCTTGGGCTCTATGCCGCAATCCTCGACCCCACCGTGCTCCAGGTCCTGCTGCTTGATCCGCCCGAGAGTCACCGCGAGGGGCCCGTCTTTCTGAACATTCTCCGGCATACGGATCTTCCGGAAGCCGCCGCCCTGCTGGCACCCCGCCGCCTGCTCTTCTACGGTCACATCCCGCCCGCCTATTCGCACACAGAGCGTCTCTACCGCCTGCAGGGGGCGGCGGACTGCATCTCCGTGGCCATGAACATCGGGTACGTCGCGGCGGGAAACTACGGCCACGGGATGGCCTCCGGCGACTGACTCTCGATAGACTGCTGGGGAAGCGCGGATCTTCGAAGGAGCCAACCGAACATGGAGAAATTCCAGAACCTCATCGCTGGCGAGTGGACGGATTCTGGCGAGTTTCAAGCGAACCGGAACCCCTCCGATCTCGACGATGTGGTGGGGGAGTATGCGCGCGCGGATGCGGCCGCCGTGCAGACGGCAATCGAAGCGGCGGCCGACGCCTTCCCCGCCTGGTCCGTCTCCTCCATCCAGCAGCGGGCCGATATCCTCGACAAGGTTGGCACGGCCATCCTCGCCCGCAAGGAGGAACTTGGCCGCCTGCTCGCCCGCGAGGAAGGGAAGACCCTGCCTGAAGCGATCGGCGAAGCGGGCCGCGCCGGTCATATCTTCAAGTTCTTCGCGGGCGAGGCCTTGCGCATCCATGGCGAAAAGCTGGCTTCCGTGCGGCCGGGAGTGGACGTGGAGATCACGCGCGAGCCTGTGGGCGTGGTGGGTATCGTCACTCCGTGGAATTTCCCCATTGCGATTCCCGCCTGGAAGATCGCGCCGGCGCTCGCCTTTGGCAATTGCGTGGTCTTCAAGCCGGCCGATCTCGTGCCTGGCTGCGCTTGGGCGATCGCCGACCTCCTGCACAAGGCCGGGGTGCCGAAGGGCGTGTTCAATCTCGTGATGGGACGCGGTTCCGTGGTCGGTGAGGCCATCGTCGCATCCCGCAAAATTGACGCGATCTCTTTCACCGGTTCCGTGGCGACGGGCCGAAAGATCGCCGTCCGCTGCGCCGAACTGGGACGGAAACTGCAACTGGAAATGGGCGGAAAGAACCCGCTGGTTGTGCTCGACGATGCGGACCTCGGCGTGGCCGTCGGCGCTGCGGTCAACGGCGCATTTTACTCCACCGGCCAGCGTTGCACCGCGTCGAGCCGCCTCATCGTCACGGAAGGCATTCACGACGCCTTCGTGGAGGCGATGAAGGAAGCCACCGCGCGGCTGGTCGTCGGCGACGCCCTGAAGCCGGAAACGCAAATCGGCCCCGTCGTCGACGATTCCCAGTTGCGCCAGGACCTGTTCTATACGGATCTCGCGAAACGGGAGAGCGCCGAAGTATTCGGCGGACGCCTGCTGTCACGTGAGACGAAGGGCTTCTACCTGGAACCCGCGCTGTTTCTGAACACCGGCAACGGCATGCGCATCAACCGGGAAGAAATTTTCGGGCCAAGCGCCAGCGTCATCCGGGTGAAAGATTACGACGAAGCGCTTGCGGTAGCCAACGACACCGAGTTTGGTCTTTGCGCCGGAATCTGCACCCGGTCCCTCCGGTACGCCAGCCATTTCCAGCGTCACGCCGAGGCGGGCATGGTGATGGTGAACCTGCCCACCGCCGGGGTTGATTACCACGTGCCCTTTGGCGGAAGGAAAGCGTCGAGCTACGGCCCCCGCGAACAAGGCAGTTTCGCGCGAGAGTTCTATACAACGGTGAAAACCACTTACCTCGCGCCGTAGCGGCGGGCGCATTCCCACTCAACGCTACGCGGGTTCGCTTGCTTCATCGGAAATAGCGCGGATGCCGGCCGACGCCAGAACCCGGCGCGCCCTTGCGTAATCTTCGCGGCTCACCAGGATAATGGCCGCTTCCGCAACCGCGCGACCCGCCCGAAGCGATGCGGATTCGCGATCGATACGAATGCAGGAGAGGCCGGAATCGCGCATCAGGTCTTCAATTTGCCGGGCTTCGATTTCGGAAGCGCAGTGGGCGAGAATCGGGTGGGAACTGGGAACGGTCGGGAAGCGGTCTGCGAGAGGGGCCATCGGGATGCTGGACCTCCTCTTTCTTCGATGTTGCGTCCGGCGCGTGCGTTTCGTGAAATGCGGCGTCCGTCGCGGGCGCGCTCTCGCATACACTGGTTCTCAGCACAACGTTACTCGGAGGAGCGAACGGCATGCTGGATGATTTGTCCCGTGTCCATAAACCCATAGGCACCCTGTTTCCGGATGCGGAACCGGAGGAGTCGTACAAGCTTTCGGAGGAACAGCTCGAACACTTCCGTGAGCAAGGGTACGTGGCGGGAATCCGCCTCTGCGGGGGCCGGCAGGTGGACGCGCTGCGGGAGGCGCTTGCGCGCCTGGCCGATACCGCCCATCCCGGCCACGGGCTTTTCCATGAGTATCACTCGAACGAATCCACCAACCCCGATACCGTGCTGTTCCATGCGCTCGGCGCATGGCGCATTGAGGAAGCCTTTCACGACCTCCTATGGAATTCCGCTTTTTTGATCCCAGCGTCTCAAATCTTGGGTGGATCTGTTCGCTTTTGGCACGATCAGTTGTTCTCAAAGCCCGCGAAGCATGGCGGCGTCGTAGCTTGGCATCAGGATTACTCGTATTGGACCCGGACGGTGCCCGTCGCCCATCTCACCTGCTGGCTGGCGCTCGACGATAGCACCGTGGAGAACGGCTGCCTGCAATACGTGCCGGGAAGCCATCGCTGGAACCTGCTCCCCATCACCGGGTTGGCCGGGAACATGGAGGAGATCATGACCGTGCTCAGCGAAGAGCAGAAAGCGGCCTTCCGCCCCGTGCCGATTGAATTGAAGAAGGGCGAGTGCGCAATCCATCATTCCCTTCTTGTGCACGGCTCTTATGAAAACCGCTCCGACCGGCCTCGCAGGGCTACTGTAATCAATGTCTTCCGTGATGGCGTGCAGTCCGCGAGAGACGACGAGCCCTTGGAGGGAGTGCCCCCGATACCGGCTGGTCAGGCCATGGGAGGGCAGTTCTTTCCATTGCTGTATGATGTGAACCGCTAACTGGAACGGTGCGCTCCCAGATCCGAGAACATCGGCGCAATAGCGCCCTTCGCCGCCAGACGAAAGGTACTTGGCCGATGAGCGTAGCCCGCTTGATGTACTGCGTGCCCGCCCTTCGGCCCCGATACAGCAGGATAAGCCTGCAAATTGGCCCCATTCTCCAATCTGCTGGCCGGATTTCGGGTGTGAATGGACTGTTGCGGGTGCGGACAGCGAGTTTGCGGGCTGTTCACCGGTCCGCAGACGCAAAGTATTGAGGTCGTTGACCTTAGTCGCCATCGGCTTGCCTGAGTCTCACGATTGTGCCTCTAGCCTCTGCACGGATCGAGCGGATCGAGCGAATCGCGGGCCATGGTACAGGAGTACTGGGTCGTAACATTATGCGCTTCTTTTCATATTTCGAGCTTATCTAGGGGAATCAACTGGCATACTGGTTATGCGGAGAGATCGGGATGAAGGTCAGCACCTTTTACGACCTCGGGCTTCCTAGCGTCGGTCACATTTCCTTGAAGGAGATGTCCGAGCACCGGAATCCCATGGTGGTGGCGATCGGCAAGTTCCTTGAGCTAAAGGGAAAGTACCTGCCGGAAGACCGCTTTGACGTGAAAATGCTGCTGCATCTGGCTGGCTTTGTAGAACCGATGGGCGGCGGCAAGCGTTACGATTTCAGCAAGATACGCATCGGGCTCGGCGGAGGCTCTCCGAGCTTCCGGCCAACGCAGCAAGGCACCACCAACAGCACCCAGAACAATCCCTGGCAGATCGCGTTTCTGCGCGAGCGCTCCCGCGCGGTGGAAGCGATTGCCGTGAAACGTCTGGGCATGTCGGAAGGCAAGCGGGCGCTGCCCCAAATGCTCAGCCAGAATCACATCTTCCATTTGGATTAGCGCGCCCACCAAATTCGCGGCTGACTTGCTTCGCCGAGTTCTCCCCAACAACCCAGACAGGTCTAAGATTCGTCGCAAGCGCGCTTGGCTGGCCCGGCTAACGTTTCGGGGCGGCAGCCTGCAGGAAGGCGCGGAAGCGCTCCGGGCTGTAGCCGGTGTTGGTCCCGAGGGTGGCCACTCGCTGAGAACGCAGCAGCCCGCCCTTCCCGTCCAGAACGAAGAAGTGCGGAAATCCTCGCACGGGCGGATACTTCGCGAGAGTCTCCGCATTCTGGTTCTCGTCGCTGAAGTTCACCTTCACAAAAAGGAAGTGCTTCCGCCGCAGTTCCGCAATCGCCGGTTGTTCTTCAAAAAAACGATCCAGAATCTTGCAGTACGGGCACCACGTTCCGCCCACTTCGAGCAGGACGTGCTTCCCCTCGCGGTTTGCCGCGGCCACGGCGGCGCGAATATCGGCGGCGGCGTCGCGGCGCGGGTCAAACTGGAGCACTTCGCCGGAGCCCCCGGCTGGAGCCAGATTCCCGCTGCCGGGCGCTCCCAAGCTCTGCCCGCGCACCGCCTCTGGAACGCGTTCGAAATCGTCTTCGCCCAGCACCACCACGCCCCTGGACGCCTCGGCTCGCTTTTCCGAAGACTGTGGCGTGGAGAGGATCGGCATGCCCGCTGCAACGCAGGCGATGGCCGCCATCGCGCGCCAACTGCGGAGGATTGTCGAGATGCCCGGCATGCCTTCTCCAGTGTAGGGCGACACCGGCCGGATCCGAGCCAATCGCTGGGACTGCTTGCCAATTCCCGCCGTAGTACGCCCGT
>JBDIBK010000158.1:0-8704 GCA_039812845.1 Bryobacterales bacterium | reverse complement strand
TGGCGGATCTCGATATCCAAACCGCCGTGCATTACCCCGTTGCGATTCAGGACCAGCCTGGCTTGATTCCGCACGCCTCCTGGGCAGAACCGCCAATTCACGGCGCACAAGCGGCAAAGGAAATTCTTTCTCTCCCCATGGGCCCCCATCTTTCGCGCGAACAGGTGCAAACCGTGTCTCAAGTAATCGCGGAGTTCGCATGACCCAGCACCGGCAGCCACTGTTTGACGGGTACCGCGGACGGCGTGCCGTCGTGACCGGCGGGCTGGGCTTCATCGGCTCCAATCTCGCTCTCGCGCTTCGGGCCCTCGAAGCCCGGGTGACGGTGATCGACAGCCTCGTTCCCGGGTGCGGAGGGTCGCTGGCCAACGGGCAGGAATTGGCCCCTGACATCCGCGTGGAACTGGCCGATATCGCGGACCGGGACCGGATACCGGATCTGCTTCGGGACGCCGATATCGTCTTCAACCTCGCCTCCGAGATTTCCCACTCCGCCGATCCGGGCGAAGCCTCCCGCGATTTGCAGCTAAACGTCGTCTCACAGCTAGCGTTTCTCCACCTTTGCGCCTTGCACGCACCCGGCAAGAGAGTGGTCTACACGAGCACGAGGCAGGTGTATGGCCCGCCCCGCTATCTGCCCGTCGACGAACGGCATCCCGTCGAGCCGATTGACTTCAACGGCGTACACAAGCAGGCGGCGGCGCAGTATCACCTTCTTATGACTCGGCTGGGCAGCATCGATGCGGTGGTCCTGAATCTGACGAACGTGTATGGACCGCGCATGGCGCTCGGCGTTCCGGGCCAAGGCTTTCTTGCCCATTTCCTTGCGCGTGCGCTGAACGGCGACGCTCTGCGGGTTTACGGCGACGGAAAGCAAACCAGAGACCCTCTCTTCGTCGACGACGCGGTGGACGCGATTCTCAGCGCCGGATTAGCGCCCTTGAGCGAGCATCGCGTGTTCAACATCGGGCATCCGGAAGTCTGGCGGCTGGCTCAGATCGCGGAACTTGTGAGCGAGGCCGCCGCACTCCCGCCCCCGCGATTGTGCCCGTTCCCCGAGAACCGGCGCGTCATCGACATCGGTTCCTACTCCACCGATACCCGGCTTGCTCACTCCGCGCTTGGCTGGCAGGCCACCACACGGCTTCCCGAAGGCATTCGCCGCACACTCCAGTTTTACGGCCGGAAACCGTTCCGTGAAACGGCCTCCGACGCCAGCCTGCACGCGGCCGTGGGCGCTCACGAACATTCGGCATGAATCCCGAGGAGTTTGCCAATATCGCCGCCACGGAAGAAGGCTTCTGGTGGTTCCAGGGAATGAACCGGATGCTGTGGGATTTCCTCGATCGTCACCCCCCGGGCGGACTCACGCTCGAAGTGGGATGCGGCACGGGCCATGTGAGCGCTCTGCTTCGTCGCCGATACCCAGGGTGCGAAGTTGTGTCGATGGACTTGTCCGCGGAAGGCCTGCGCTACGCGCAAGGCCATGGCCTCCGCAATCTCGCGCGGGCGGACATGCGAGATCTCCCGTTCGTTGCCAACTGCGCCCGATCGTTGTTGTCGCTGGACGCCATCGTACATCTCGAACCCGGCGAGGTTCCACCCGTCCTTGAGGAGTTCTCTCGCGTGCTCGCACCGGACGGTCTTCTGCTGCTGCGCGCCGCGGCATTTCAATGGCTGCGCAGCCGGCACTCGGCCTTTGTGAATGAGCGTCAGCGCTTCCAAGCGCGGACGCTGCTGCCCGAGATCGAGCGAAGCGGTTTCCAGATTCTGCGTCATACTTACGCGAACTGCCTGCTCCTGCCCGTCTCCCTCTTTAAGTTTCGGGTTTGGGAGCCGCTCGCGCGCGCCCAGCCGGAAAGCGGATTGCGGCCGCTTCCGCCAGCCCTGAATGCCATCCTCAAAAACGTTCTGACGATGGAAGCGGCCTGGCTTCGCCATTGCGGGCGATTCCCCATTGGGCAATCGCTATGGGTGCTCGCCCGCAAGAAGGGCTCTCCCCAATGACCGCGCAAGTTCCCGCCAGCCCCCTGACGCCCCGGCGGCTGCTGCTGGCCGCCGCACTGCTTGCAGCCGCCGCGCTCATCCCCTATCTTCCGTTTCTGCCCTTGCCGCCCATCTCCGACGACTACCTGCAGATCGGATTGAGCCGCGAGTTCATTTCCGCCGACGGGCTCTCGCGCCTTGCCGCGGATGCGCTGTACCGCACGCGCGCGACCTCGCTTGTGCTTACCCGCCTGGTGGAAGCCGTCGCCGGCACGGATATCTTCTGGCACCGCCTGGTGAGCATCCTCCTGCACCTGTGCAATGGGCTGCTCATCCTCGCCAGCGGCGTTTGGCCCCGGCTGGGTTACCGCCGCGCCTTCGTTGCCGCGCTGGCCTTCCTGGTGGTCGCGAGCCATCAGGAAGCGGTGATCTGGGTAGCGGCGGTCCACGAATTGTTGGTTTTCGGATTCCTGCTGCTCTGCCTTCTCGGCTGGGTGCAATGGCTGCGCCTTCGCCGCGCAGTGTGGCTTGCCGTGGCGCTGGCCGCGTTCGTGCTGGCGCTCTATTCGAAGGAATCGGCCGCGGTGCTTCCCGCTCTGCTTGCCGGTCTCTGGCTTTGCGAGGGTTCGCGGCGGCGCGTGGATCTCGCAATCGTCGCCCTTTCCCTGGCGGCAACGCTCGCCTATACCTGGGCCGTGTTTGCCGCCAGCCAGCACCACCTGCATCTTCACGACGGCACATTCTCCCTGCATGCCCCGTTCCTCGCGAACCTGCTGCGTACGCTCTGGCGCATCTATCTGCCTTGGGGCGTCGCCGCTCTCGCCTTGCTTGCCTGGAAGCGGGAGTTCGCCCCCATTGTGGCGGCGCTGAGTTTTTCCATGGTAACGCTGTTGCCTTACTCCTTCCTCACCTACATGCCTTTCGCCCCCAGCCGGCACACCTATCTGGCAACGCTTGGGTTGGCCGTCACGCTGGCCTTCGCCTGGGACACGATGTCGCGCGACGAATCGCCGCGCCTGCGCCGCTTCGCCACTGCCGTCGCGCTGGCTTTTCTGCTTTGGAATCCGCTCTATCTTTGGATCAAGAAGTTCCCGCAGTATCAATGGCGCAGCCAGCCCACGGAGGCATTCCTGCGGTTCGCGCGGCAACAGGGGCGGCCCGTCTATGTGGGCCCTTCGCCGTACAGCGTATGGGTGTATCGCTACACGGCCGACGTCGCGCTGGGCTGGAAGCATTCCGATGTCCTCTCCATCGCGGAGTCCGCACCGCCGAAAGGAACGCCGGTCTTCGAGTACGGCCTCGAACCATGACATCCACTCCCGCACCGCGCCGCTTCCCCTTCTCGCTGAGCGTCTTCTTTCCCGCGTACAACGATGCGGAAACAATCGCCACGCTCATTGAAGACGCGTTCCGAGTCTGCAATGAACGCGTGGAAGACTTCGAAGTGATCGTCATCAATGACGGGAGCCGGGATGCCACCGCGGACGTGCTTGCCGCCTGTCGCCTGCAATGGGGGGACCGCCTTCGCGTGGTGACACACCCGGTAAATCGCGGCTATGGCGGCGCTCTGCAATCGGGTTTCGCGGCAGCCACGAAAGACTATGTCTTCTACACAGACGGCGATGGCCAATACGACGTCGCGGAGCTCGCCCTGCTGCTCGACGCCGCGGAGGCGGGCGCGGTGTGGGTGAACGGCTACAAGAAGCGGCGCTCGGATCCCTGGAGCCGCATCTTCCTGGGCGCGGTCTATCGCGAGTGTGCCCGCCTGCTCTTCTCCCTGCGCCTCAAGGACATCGATTGCGACTTTCGGCTCCTCCGCCGCGATGCCGCCCAGGCGATCCCCTTGCGCTCCGTGAGCGGGACCATCTGCGTCGAGCTCGTCTGGGGCCTGGAGCGGATGGGCCACCGCGCCATTGAACTAGGCGTCACGCACAAACCGCGTCTGCACGGCCAATCCCAATTTTTCCGTCTCGCCCCCCTGTGGAAGACCGTGCGCGAACTCACCGGACTGCTGCGGCTGCGGCTCAGCGGCGCAACGGCTCCGGACGCACCGCATCGTCGTCCCTCGCCGCCTGCCTGACGCCGCTCCGCCCCACGATCCAAACCCGCTTCGAAGGGTCCGGCACATACGCGGCCGCGCCACTGGGGCTCCAGTGTCGGGCGGGCTCTACCACCCAGATCTCCGCATGCGGGAAATACCAGGCCAGGTGACGCCAAGTGACGATCGTATCGCGCACCACAATCGTCAGCGGACCGTCCCGCTCCGCCTTGCGCAGGGTATCCACGGCTTCCGAGACGGCACTATTCACGCGCCGGATAACGTCGTAGCTGGTCGCCCGCGCGGCGCCCCGCAGGGGGTTCAGGAACAGCACCGTGCCCAGCATACAGGCAGCCGCCAGGGCGAGCGCCCCCTTTCTTCCGGGCAACTCCGCCAGGGTCAGCCCGCCCACCCAGCAGACTCCCGTGAGCGTGGCCAGCGTGTGGCAGGGGTCCGCCGCATGGCCGACGATCTGAAAGGCAATGCCGGGCAGAAGCCACACCGCCAGAAAGGCGATTCGCCCCTTCAAGCGGGGACGCGCCAGCAGCAACGCCCAGAACCACGGCAGGAATGCCATTAGATGCATGGCCCCGACGAATTCCGCCGTCTTCAGCACCGCTTTCAACGGGTGCACCGCCGTCCGCGCGGCCACGATATTCTCCGCGTTGGCGTAGTTCCGCATCAGTTCGATATACGACGCCAAGCCGCCCGATTCCGCGAGCAGCACCCAGCCCCAGGCAATCACCGGCACGGCCCCGGCCACCAGCGCCACAAGCAGCGCCCGGCCGCGCGACGGCCGCTTCCACGCCGCGTAAAGCAGCAACGGCGCCAGCATCAAGGATTCCACGGGGCGAAAGCCCGCCATCGTCCCGAGAAAGCACGCCGCACCCGCCATCCATCCCCAGTGCGCGCCCGCTCGCGCGGCCCGCGAGCATAGCCACGCCGTGCCCGCGCTGGCCACGGCGTTGAAGGCGCGGCCCTGATTGGTGAGCGAGTTGAACCAGAACACCGGGGTAAAGCAAAACAGAAGCGCCGCCATCCAACCCGCGCGTGCGTTGCCCCACTCCTCGCCGAGCTTGATCAGCAGCCATCCCGCCAGCGCCCCAGCCAGGATTCCGCTCAGCAGAAACGTCGTCTCCGGCGTGAATCCCAAGGCGTGAATCGCTTTGCAAAATCCGACATAGAGCGGATAGCCCGGTGGCTGCGGATGGTGCAGTCTCGGGTCAAAATCCCCGAGTGAATAGGCCATGTTGACGGAATCGAAATAGAAGAGATACTTCGGCGTCAGCGGCCACCGCGTGATCGCCAGCAGCGCCGCCAGCCCGCTGAAAATCGCAACATCTTTCCTGCCCATGAACTCGCAATTCTAGCCGTTCGCCGGGCGAAAGGAAACAGCATTCTCCGCGAGGGCGTCGGGAGTTGCCGGTGAACCTTTCGAACCGGTGCTCTCGCTTTCTATTGCATGGGGATACCGAGCAGTTCGAGCCTCATCGTGGACTTGAATCCCGGCCGATATCAGGAAAGCATCGCGGCGTTCCGAAGCCTGCTGGAATCGACGGACGGCGTCAAGATTCCGTTTTTCCGGATCTCGATCCGGACGCCGAAAGATGAGTACGTGGACGTGCAGATCCGTGCATTGAATGCGTATCTGGTGGGGTTCCGGGGCGAGGATCAGTGGTATTCCTTCAACGGAGAGACTGGCGGCTGGGGCGTAAGTTGCGGGATCGGCACCAATTACAGCGAACTCGGGCATGTCGGCCGCCTCGGCTATGACGACCTGAGCGCCATCGGCACGCTCGCCCGCTTCAAGAAGCGGCGGGACACGCTGGATAAGCGAATCATTGCGATCCTGATTGGCCTGCTTTGCGAGGGCGCGCGCTTCGCCACCGTCGCCACCTTCTTCACCGGCTTGACCAATGCGGTCGGGACGGGGCATTCCTCGGCACTGATGACAGCCTTCGGATCCACCGCCATGGACTTCGAATACTTGAAGACGAACTACTTCACCAAGTGGGAGAATCCGCCTTCCACCCACCTGGAGCCGGGCACGCTATACCATCACCAGCCCAGCGATCACCTGTTCCGGCATCGACGCTGACCGCCCCGCGCGCCGGGGTCTATGGCAAAGGCACCGGGTAAAGCGCGTCCACATTGCTCCGGTCAATCACCAGGTGATCCGTGTAGGCCGCCGGCGGCACGGCGTTTCCTTCTATAATCTCCGTCGCGAGCTTCAGCAATTTCGGGCCATAGCGTTCCGGGAAATACGCCACGGAAGCGATGAAGGGCGAATCGGCTTTGCGGATCTCCACCCGGCTCTCATGCATGGCATTGTGGCCGACGATGGCCACGGTTGCGCTCCGCCCCGCCGCAAGCACAGCGTCCAAGGCACCCAGCGCGCTGATGTCGTTGAATGCCGACACCAGCATCCGGCAGGCCGCCGGCAGTTGGCCGAGCAGTTTGGACATTGCCAGACGGCTCGCCTCCCGGTCCGCATTGCCGTGAAGGTGGATGACCCGGGATGCCTCCACCTCACCCGCAACTTCACTTAACCCCACCAGCACGCCAGCAAGACGCGCATTCACGTTGGTGCTGGTTTGCGCCCCCTCAATCAGCACGACGCGATCGAAGCGCGAGCCCCAGCGATCCTGCGCGTGCCTGCCCAGCCGCTGCCCCGCGAGCTTGCCCGCCTGATAGTTATTCGCTCCAAAGTAGACCCCGCCCTGAACGGGGCGCTCAATGCTGATGAAGGGCACCGACGCTTCCGCCAGCCGGCCCGCCATCATGTGTCCCAGGGCCTCCACCGGCTGGAAGAGCATGGCGAGGTTCACCCTGGTTTTCAGGAGCGTATCGACGTTCTGCATCAGCGCGGCTGCGTCGCCAGGGGCGTTGTGCAGCATCACCAGATCGGCATCGGCGGCGTCGGCCGCGCTCTTGAGCGACGAGGCCAAATCCTGCCGGAACGTGTTGCCCGTCAGTGGGGCGGCATAGCCGAGCAGCGGGCGACGCCGCCGCGTGGCAGCCCGGTATCGTTTGTCCTCCCCTCGCCGGACGTAGCCGCGCTCCACCAGCACCGAGGCAAGCCGGTAAACCGCGATTCGCTGTATTCCGCTGGCGGCGGCAATCTCCTGAAGACCGATCGGATGCGAGGCGTGCTCGATGGTTTCCAGTACGGTGAGCCCCTTTTCGAGCGTGCCCGCCCCGGACGGTTTGGCGATTTCTCTTGACTTTTTCATACGGTCACGATAGTTAATCCTACATAAGATGAACAAGCGATTTCAATATGTGAACATTTTACTGTTTACCTTGCTGCTACAAACAGCCGGGCAGCAGACCGCGCAGGATTGGGCAACCCTGGTGGGACAGCGCTTTCGCGCCGTCCGCGACGTCGTTTACCGCAGCACGCCGCAAGGCGATCTGAAAGTGGATCTCTATGTGCCGTATGGCAAGGAGCCGGGCCCCACCATGCTCTACATACACGGTGGCGGGTGGCAGACGGGCTCGAAAGAGCAGTATGTGCTTTGGTATCTGCCTTACCTGCAACTGGGGATGCGCGTGGTGGCGGTCGAGTACCGCTTGAGCGGACGCGCTCCAGCACCCGCGGCGGTCGAAGATGCGCGCTGCGCCTTCCTGTGGCTGGCGAAGAACGGCGCTGAGTACGGGGTGGACCCGAACCAGATCGTCATCACGGGCGGTTCCGCCGGCGGGCACCTGGCCCTGATGACCGCGTTCCTCGACGATTCCATGGACTCGGCCTGCGGCATCCCAGGGCCAACTCCCAAGGCCCGAGCGGTGGTCGAATACTACGGAGCCACGGAACTCGAATCTTTGCTATTGGAGAACAAGCCGCATCGCTCGAAATGGCTCAGCGGACCGGGCGACCCCGTCGCGATGGCCCGCCGCATGTCCCCGCTCACCTGGGTTCGGCCCGGGCTGCCGCCGGTGCTAATGCTCCACGGCGATGCGGACAAGTCCGTTCCCTACAGCCAATCCGTCCGGCTCGGCGAGGCATTGTCGAAAGCCGGCGTTCCGAACGAGTTGGTTACCGTTCCCGGCGGCGCTCACGGCCGCCACACCTGGACCGATGCGGACATCCTCCGAGGGCAGCGCCGCATTGAAGCATTTCTGAAGAAACACGGCGTAATTCCCAATTGAGGCAGAGGAGAGAGTGATGCGAAATCGGACGCGGGGGCTTGTGGCCCTTCTGACACTAATGGCCCTGTTTACACTCGCGCTCAGCGCGCAGACGATCACGGGGACGATGACCGGAACGGTCGCGGACCCCACTGGCGCCACCATCGGCGGAGCCAGCGTGATGGTTGTCCAAACGGCGACCGGCGCGCAGCGAACGGTGCAGACCAACGACGTTGGCAATTTCCTGATTGGCAGCCTGCAACCCGGTGTCTACACCATGACGGTGACATCCCCGGGTTTCAAAGCGCTCCAGAGAACGAACATCGTTCTTGCCTCCGCCGAAACTCTGGCGATTCCGCGACTCACCCTGGAGATTGGAGAGGTTTCCGATCAGGTGACCGTGGAAGCCGAAGGCGTCGCCGTCCAGGTGGCCAGTTCCGAGCGAGCCGGGGTGATCACTACCGGCCAACTGGAAAACCTGATGACCAAAGGCCGAAATCCGATGTCGCTCCTGAGTCTGCTTCCGGGTGTGGTGGACCGCCAAAGCAT
>JBDIBK010000157.1:0-8753 GCA_039812845.1 Bryobacterales bacterium | reverse complement strand
CGCGAAAGCGCTGCTGCCGGGCTTCCGTGCGGACGTGCATTTGCTGGCCTACTTTCCGGGCCCGGAACCACCCATGGCCTTTCGCGAATGGGTGGGAGGCCTGCTCGAATCCCGATGGGAGCGCAACCGCGCGCTGCTTCGCCGTCTCGCCGGAAAGGGCCTGAACATGAGCGAAGAAGACCTGCGGGCTTTCGGGGGGCCCGTGGCGGGGCGGGTGCATCTGGCGCGTCTGCTGAAGGAGCGGGGGCATGTGCAATCCATCGACGAGGCATTCCGCTCGTATTTTGGAGAGAAGGCGGGGGACTATGTGCCGCGCCGCTGTCCGCCGCTAAGCGAGACCATCGCGCGCGTGAGAGAAGCGGGCGGCATTCCGAGCCTGGCGCACCCGGTCCGGTTTTGGGGCGAGCGGCGGGAGGAAGCGGAGAATCTCTGTGCCTGGCTGGCCGCGCGGGGGCTGGGGGCGCTCGAAGTGTGGCATTCGGAGCAATCGGCCGCGTATTCGGCGTGGCTCGCGGCGCTGACGGATCGATTCAAATTCGGACGCACGGGCGGCAGCGACTATCACGGCAACAATAAGCCCGGCATCCAACTGGGCGTGGGACGGGGCGCGACGCCGCTGGTTCCGGACGATGCCTGGCGCTGGCAGTTCGCGGACGGGCGTTAGCGCGGAGAACAGGAGCAGCATGGGCCGCATTCGCATCCTATCCGACGAGATCGCAAATAAGATTGCGGCCGGCGAGGTCGTCGAACGGCCCGCGTCGGTGGCCAAGGAACTGCTTGAGAACGCCCTGGATGCAGGCGCCACCGAGATTCGGGTAGAAGCCGAGGCGGGCGGATCCCGGCTGCTGAAAATCGGCGACAACGGGCACGGGATGGGGCGCGACGACGCCATGCTCGCGTTCGAGCGGCACTCCACTTCGAAGCTGCGGGAAGCCGACGATCTGGCGTCCATTCATACGCTGGGCTTTCGTGGGGAGGCTCTGCCTTCCATCGCCGCGGTGTCGCGGCTGACGCTGATTTCCCGCGACCGAAACAGCGATGCGGGCACAGTGGTGGAGATCAACGGCGGACGGGTGCGCCGCTGCGAAGACATCGCCACGCCGGTGGGCACGTCGATTGCCGTGGCGGATCTGTTTTACAACGTTCCCGCGCGGAAAAAATTCCTGCGCAGCGAACAGACGGAACTGGCGCACATCGGCACGCTGCTGACGCATTACTCCCTGGCGCACCCGGAGAAATCGTTCGAACTGCGGCATGAAGGACGGGCGCTGCTCGACGTGAGCCCCGTGCAAACGCTGGGGGAACGGCTATACCAGGTCTTCGGCGGGCAAACGCTGAAGGATCTGGTGGATCTGGGCGGGCACGCACGCGAACTTTCCGTGACGCCGCCGCTGCCGCCGCCATGGAAGCGAACCGCGGGCGATGCGCCCCCCAAGCCGGAATTGAAACAGTTCCGCTTGCGGGGATACATCAGCGGCCCGCACATCCAGAAGGCGAACCGGAATGCGATTTATCTGTTCGTGAACGGGCGGCTAATCCGCGACAAGCTCATCATGCACGCGCTGAGCAGCGCGTATCACAACCTGATCCCGAGAGACGCCTACCCGTTCGCGGCCCTGTTCCTCGAATGCCCCGCGGATGAAGTGGATGTGAACGTGCATCCGGCCAAGACGGAGGTGCGGTTCCACCATCGCACCTTCGTCCACGATTTCATTCAGGACACGCTTCGGGATTGCCTGATGGCGAACCGGCCCACCGCTCCCGCGCCCGCTCCAATGGTGATGGGAGACATGCGCCCTCATGAATCGGGTGCGGGCACCGAGGGGCGAGACCCCGCCAGCGAGGCGCCCGGCGTAACGGAAGGCCCAGCGCCCAGGCCCGAAGCGCGGATTCCCCCTGGATCTCCGATGGATTTTCGCAGCCCCGCCCAACCGGGGAGCGCACTGCCCTACACGGAGTTCAGCCAGCGGGAACTTGAAGCGGCGTTCGCGTCGCGAATCGATTTTTCGCCGGACGCCGGGGGCGCGGGGCCTCTGCCTTCGCACTATTCCGTCCCGGTGTTTGGCGGCAAGGCCGCGCAGGCCGGCTATACTCCACGGCTGCAATTTGGAGAGTTCTCGCTGAGGCAGCAATACGGCCCCGCGCCGCGCCTGCCGTTCCAGAGTGGCGGGGAGGTTGCGAGGGACGCGGAACCGGCCGCCGAGATCGATGCAACGCCGCTGGCAGGCACAGAGAGCGAGGGCGTGGAAGCCGCGTATCGCCAGTTGGCTTCGCTGGAAAGCCGGAACCTCGAAGCGCTTCGGGATCTGCGGCCGGTCGGCCAGTTGAAGAACAGCTTCATTATCGCCGTGGACGAAGAAGGGCTGTGGCTGATTGACCAGCACATCGCCCATGAGCGCATCCTGTTCGAAAAAGTGCTGGAGGGCTTCGCGCGCGGGAAAACGGAATCGCAGCGCCTGCTGATCCCGCTGGTGGTGGAACTGAGCGCTGGAGCGCAACTGGATTACGCCGGCATCGAAGGGGAGTTGCGGGCGCTGGGATTCGATACCGAGCCCTTCGGCCCCCGCACCATCTCGGTGAAGGCGGCTCCCGCGGACTTGCCCTTCGCGGAAATCGAAGGCCTCATCCGCGAAGTGCTGGAGCGCCCCGATGCCGATTGGAGGAAGCGCTCGCCCGAGGATATCCGGCGCGAACTGGCCGCCACCATGGCCTGCAAGGCTTCCATCAAGATCAATACGCCGCTCGACCAGACCAAGATGGAATGGCTGCTGCGCACGTTGGCGGAAACCCGTTATCCGATGACCTGCCCGCATGGGCGGCCCATTGCCTTGCGTTACGCCACCAACGACATCCTGAAGGCGTTCCACCGTATTTGAAGCTTACGCGGCCCGGGGTTCGGCGGGGCGCAGCATGCGGCGAATCACGAACACGGTGATCAACAGGCCCAAACCAAGCAGGGCGAAGGGCACGATATTCATCACCCACCACTGCGTGCCTTCCGGTTCCGTGAGGATCCGCTCACCGTACTTTCCCTTGAAAAATTCGACGATCTGCCGGTTGGATTGCCCCCCGACGATCATCTGCGCAATCTCCGTTTTCATCTCCTGCGCGGTGGGAGACATGTGCCCATAGAGCGCTTCGCCGTAGCAGCAGGGCGACATGAATTGATGTTCAAGCTCATAAAGACGCTTGGATTGCTCCGGGGTGAGTTGATCCGTGCGCGGCGGCGTTGCGCCCGGCTGCTGCGCCAGCGCGGAAAGCGAAAAGCTCACCGCCAGCAGGAGAGCCAGAAAAAAGGGACGAATCTGAAAACCCATGTTACTTCCAGTCTATGCCTTGCGGACCGGGCGGGGGAGACTGCGAGAAATCGGCCCGTGAGGGCAAGCGGCGGGATGGCCGGAAGACGGATATGATGGACGCTATGATCGCCCCGATTTCCGCGTCTCGACATCCGTTTCGGCTGGCTTCCCTGGCGGGCTGCTGGCTCTTTCTCTTCTGCGGCTCCGTTCTGCTCTCTGGAGCCGCGAAAATTCCAGTGGAAACCTTGCCGATCGGAAGCGCCAGCGCCTCCGGGGTGAGCGTACAGCCCGTAATGGTGGGTGAGGTGGCGGAAGTGCATGTGGATCTGGTTACTGTGCGCGGAAGCGCCACCCACGCGGAACCGGCCCGGCCGGACGAAGCCGTCGTTTGGCTGCTGGTGGCGGGTAAAGGCACGATGCAGGCGAAGGGCCTGCAATTCGCGGTTTCGGGGGAGACCATCGCGCGGGCTCCGCAAGGCTGGGATTGGCGGATTACCGCTGCGGACGGGACGGCCATGCAGCTGGTGCGGGTACGGCGGAAGCTGACGGCGGTGGATTTCGAGGAGTTGCGGAAGTTCCCGGAGTTTCAGGAACAGCCTCTCGTGAAGGCGTTTAAGGATTGCACGCCCTATGGAGAGGCGATCAAGAGCGCGAAGACGGTGAGCCGGACGCTGCTGCCCGAAAACTACGTGCCGCGGATGGCGATGGGCACGGTGGAGACGACGGGTCCGGATGCGGTGGCGCCGCACCGGCACGCGATGCTCGAACAGCTCTTCCTGGGCCTCAAGGGGAACGACATCACGGTGACGGCGGACGCCGAGCGGGCGGCGCTGGGAGAATTCACAATTCTGCACATTCCGCTGGGCTCCTTCCATGGCGCTCAGGTGCGGGAGGGCAAGCGTTTGCACTACGTCTGGATGGACTTTTTCGCCGACAAGGCGGGGCAGGAATGGCTGAAAACGCACAAGCCGCTGACGACGCCAAACGCTCCGTAGACGGCACCGGGATTGATAGACTGACGGTTTGCGCCGAGCGCCCCGCCCGAGGGGGTTGCTCCGATTGAGGACCCGAGCCACCATGCCCCATTCGATTCTGTTCCTGTGCAATCCGGCGATGAGAAGCCTCGCGCTGCTGGACGCTTTGCCGGACGAGGTGAATCTGACCGTGACGCTCGATGCGGAAGTCATCGCCGCCAAAGCTCCCGAGGCGGATGTGCTGGTTCTGAACACGGACGACCAGGAACTGATCCGGCTGGCGGTTCTGGGCGGCAAGAGGCTGAAATGGATTCACTCGCTGATGGCCGGGCTCGAAAAGAAGCTGGTTCCGGAGATTCGTGAGATCGCGGCCCCCATGACCAATGCGCGCGGCGTGTATGCGGAATCGCTGGGGGAGTTCGTGCTGGCCGCCTGCCTGTATTTCGCCAAGGACTTCCCGCGGATGCGGCGGCAGCAGGCCGGGCATCGCTGGGAGCAGTTCGAGGTCAATGTCATTGCCGGGAAGACCATGGTGATCCTGGGCTACGGAGAGATCGGGCGAGCGTGCGCGAAGCGGGCGAGCGCGATGGGAATGCGAGTGCTGGGAGTGCGGCGAAGGCCGGAGCTTTCGTACGGGGACCCGTATGTGGAAAAAGTGGCGGCATTCGATGAGCGCGCGGCGTGGATCCCGGAGGCGGATTATCTGGTGCTGGCGGCGCCCAACACGCCCGAAACAAGGGGCCTGGTGGGCGCGGCCGAGATTGCCTCCATGAAGGCGACTTCGGTGCTCATCAACGTGGGCCGCGGGCCGGTGGTGGAAGAGGCGGCGCTGGTGGAGGCGCTGAAAAAGAAGCGAATCCTCGGCGCGGCGCTCGACGTGTTCGACGAGGAGCCGCTTCCCGCCGGGCACGCTTTCTACGATCTTGAGAACGTGCTGCTTTCGCCGCACTGCGCGGATATGACGCCAGGGTGGCTGGACGATTCGATGCGCTTCTTCTTAAAGAATTACGGACGCTTTCGAACGGGAGCGGCGCTGGAGAATCTCGTGAACAAGGACTTGGGGTACTGAGATGCGGAATATTTCACATTCGATTCGCGTGGCGCTGCTTGCGGCGCTCTTGATTCCCTTTGCGGCCCTTGCCACAGCGCAGGACGCGCCCTACGTTCCTTCCAAGGAGAACTTGGCGGCCCGGCAGTGGTTCCAGGATGCCCGATTTGGGCTGTTTATTCACTGGGGCGTCTACAGCGTGCTCGGCAACGGCGAATGGGTGATGAACAACGAGCACATGTCAAAGACCGATTATGAGATGCTGCCGCCGCGCTTCAACCCGACGAAGTACGACGCCGCTCAATGGGTGGCCCTGGCGAAAGCCGCGGGGATGAAGTACATCACCATCACGAGCAAGCACCATGACGGCTTCGCGATGTGGAACACCAAGCAGAACAGTTGGAACATCGTGGACGCCACGCCGTACGGCAAGGACGTGCTGAAGGCGCTGGCGGAGGAATGCCGGAAGCAGGACATGAAGCTGTTCTTCTACCATTCGCACCTGGACTGGTATCAGAACGAGTATTTTCCCAGGGGGCGGACAGGCCACTATTCCGTCCGGCCCGACTACGGAAACTTCGACAAGTACCTCGATTACATGGATGCCCAACTCACGGAACTGTTGACGGAGTACGGGCCGGTGGCGGGCATCTGGTTCGACGGAATCTGGGACAAGAAGGACGCGCCCTGGCGGCTGCGGCGCACCTACGACCTGATCCACAAGCTGCAGCCGGCCGCGCTCGTGGGCAACAATCACCACCTGAAGCCGTTCGAGGGCGAAGACTTCCAGATGTTCGAGAAGGACCTGCCGGGCCAGAACACCACCGGCTTCAGCCCCGACTCTGAAATTGGGAATCTGCCGCTCGAAACCTGCGACACGATCAACGGGGCATGGGGTTACAACGAGAGCGACAAGCGTTTCAAATCGACGAAGCAATTGATTCACTATCTGGCGCGGGCAGCCGGGCACAACGCGAACTTCCTGCTAAATGTGGGACCCAAGCCGGACGGCACCATCCAGGACGAATTTGTGGAGCGGCTGCGCGAGATGGGCGCGTGGCTGAGCAAGAACGGAGAGAGCATTTACGGCACCCGCGGCTATGCGAAAGTTCCGCCGCGGAATTGGGGCGCGGCAACGCGGAAGGGCGATACCATTTATATTCACGTGCTGGACTGGCAGGATGAGGTGCTGGCTCTTCCGAAGCTCTCGGACGTGAAAAGCGCCCGGCTGCTGGTGGATGGCACGGCGGTGAAGGTGGATCAACTGGCGGACGCGACGCTGCTGCACCTGCCCGCCGGGAAGCGCGACCCCTACGACACCGTGGTGGCGTTAAGCACGAAATAGCGGGCGGCCCGATCCAGGCGCGCCGCAAGTGGAGCAAAGAATGAACTATCCAGAGAAGATTGGCGGCATCGCCGAACTCGAAGAAGCGCTCTCGCAACCAGCCGAGCGCGATGTGGCGGCGATGGCCGCGCTCGAGGGCGATGTGATGCTGCTGGGCGCGGGCGGCAAGATGGGCCCGTCGCTGGCGCGGTTGGTGAAGAGGGCGTCGGTGGCGGCCGGGGTGAAGCGCCGGGTGATCGCAGTGGCGCGGTTTTCCGATCAGACATTGCTCAAGCAATTCGCGTCCCACGAGATTGAAACGCTGCCGGCCGACCTGCTGAAAAGCGAGGATCTCCGCCGGTTGCCCGACGTTCCCAATATCATCTACATGGCGGCGAAGAAGTTCGGCACCAGCAGCGGCGAACTGGCCGACGCCGCTGCAACCTGGGCAATGAACGCTTACCTGCCGGGCCGCGTGGCGGAGCGCTTCGCGAAGTCGCGGATCGTGAGCTTTTCCACCGGAAACGTCTATCCGTTCACCGCGGCGGCAAGCGGCGGAGCCACGGAAGACACCCCCCTTGAACCGGTGGGCGAGTATGGGCTTTCCGCTCTGGCAAGAGAGCGCATCTTCACCCATTTCTCTCACCAGAACGGGACGCCGATGGCAATCCTGCGGCTGAACTACGCGATCGACCTGCGCTATGGCGTGCTGACGGACCTTGGCCGGAAGGTGCTTGCCGGAGCGCCCGTGGATGTGACCATGGGAGCGGTGAACGTGATCTGGCAGCGGGATGCGAATGCGGCGTGCCTGGGTTCGTTCGCGCACTGCGCGGCGCCGCCCGATGTGCTGAATTTGACGGGTCCAGAGACGCTCTCCGTGCGCTGGCTGGCAACAGAATTGGGTAACCGGCTGGGCAAGAAGCCGGTGATCACGGGCGAGGAGCAGGCGACGGCGCTGTTGAGCAACGCAACGCGCTGCCAAGACCGCTTCGGTTACCCGACCGTGCCGGTGGCGAGGCTGCTCGACTGGGTGGCGGACTGGCTGCTGGCGGGCCGAGAGACCTGGGATAAGCCGACGAAGTTTCAGGTGCGGGACGGGAAATTCTAATGGACTTGCGGAAACGACTTTTCGAGGGAGTGGCGATCCCGGCGCATCCGCTGGCGCTGAACGCGCAGCGAAAACTGGACGAGCGGCGGCAAACCGCACTGACGCGATACTACGTGGACGCGGGCGCGGGCGGGGTGGCCGTGGGTGTGCACACGACGCAATTCGCCATCCGGGAACCGAGATTCGGTTTGTTTGAACCCGTACTGAAGCTTGCCGCGGTCGCGCTGGGAGATCGGCCCGTGATTCGCGTGGCGGGAATCTGCGGGAAGACCGCGCAGGCTCTGCGGGAGGCCAAGTTTGCGGCCGATTGGGGCTATCATGCCGGTCTGCTGAGCCTGAGCGCCTTCCGGGACGACTCCGTGGAAGCGATGCTCAGCCATGCGCGGGCGGTGGCCGAGGTCCTGCCGGTGTTCGGGTTCTACCTCCAGCCCGCTGTTGGCGGGCGCGTGCTGCCGTATGCGTTCTGGCGGAAGTTCGCGGAGATCGAGAATGTGGTGGCGATCAAGATGGCGCCGTTCAACCGCTACCAGACCCTGGATGTGATTCGGGCTGTGGCGGACGCGGGGCGGGCGGATTCCATTGCGCTCTATACGGGCAACGACGACCAGATTCTGGGCGATTTGCTGACGGAGTTTCCGGCGGGCGATCGAACGGTTCGAATGAGCGGCGGATTGCTGGGGCACTGGTCTGTGTGGACCAGCGCGGCCGTAAAGCATTTGGAATTGGCGAAGCAGATTCATGCCAATGGGGGCGGCATCTCCAAAGAGATCCTGACGCTGGCGGCGGAGATCACCGATTCCAACGCGGCGCTCTTCGATGCGGCGAACGGGTTCCACGGGTGCATCGCCGGTTTGCATGAGATTCTTCGGCGGCAGGGGCTGCTCGAAGGCCGTTGGTGCCTGGACGAGCACGAAGATCTCTCCCCTGGACAAATGGAAGAGATTGACCGCGTCTGCCGGCAATATCCGCATTTGACGGACGACGAGTTCGTGGAGGAGAA
>JBDIBK010000156.1:0-8761 GCA_039812845.1 Bryobacterales bacterium | reverse complement strand
GGGCGCGTAGCTCAATTGGCAGAGCAACTGACTCTTAATCAGTAGGTTGAAGGTTCGATTCCTTCCGCGCTCACCACGGTTTCTGAGAGACTTACGGGCGATTCGAGATTCACTCGAATCGCCCGTTCGGCTTTCTGAGACGCATGATGGATCTCCAACGCGGACAGAACCAGCTCTCTTTTCAGCTTCGAGCATTAGGAGTCGTTGTTCACTCGCTTGCGTCACGCTTCGGTTGTTCCATACTCGCTAGAAATGCAGATCCACGAAAGAGACGGGCTCGAAGTCGAGCGGCGATGTAGCCACTGAGTATTCAGGGTCTTTCCGCTTTGAACTACGCGGAGTCGAATCTCGGCCATGAATATGCTTGGAGAAACAGTCTTACCGATCTCGCCAGTTTGTTGCGGCTGCTGACTTGACGCGGGGATCTTCCTTAGCGGTATTGGAAGCGCGGCGTGAAGGCGCAATCGTTCCTTCCCCCCCCCCCGGGATTCCGGAGGCGTCCGTAGTTTCTTCGGGAGGCCGCTTCTCGTTGCTCTTATGCGGTGAGCAGCCAACGCTTCGAAGCTCATAGCCAGTAAGTTAAAGGTTCGATTCCTTCTGTGCTTACCGTCGGTTTCGAACCACTCGCGGGCAATGTGAGCCTTTCTCGAATTGTCCGTTTGTATTTCATGGGAACGGAGACGAAGGATCTCCAACGGGCATCCCCTGCCACTGGTTTTCTCGGCGAGCGAACAACGGGTTTTGAGCGCGTGATATTCTTCAGATTCACTCCGAATGTCGGCATCGCCAATCCTGCAATATCGCGCGCGGCAAGCATCACTACTGCCTGCTCTTACCGGTGTCTACGCGCTGTGCGATCTGGATGAAGTACCGATTTATGTGGGCCAATCTGTCGATGGGATTCGCGCCCGCGTTCGCCGCCATCTGACAAGCGCGCGCAGCGACACCATTGCGAATCGCCAAGTGGATGTTTGGGAGATTGCATTTGTGTGGGCGTGGCCGTGTGAAAACCGAGGCATCATCGATCCTCTCGAAGCGTTCCTGTTTCATGAGTTCGATTCACAAAGCCGCCTCATGAATGGAACTATCCCGAGAATCCGGGGAACGCGCCGTCCGCCGTGGCGGAGAAGTTGCGCATTCAGATCATGTCCGATGAAGAGATTCAGATCCGGCGCAACCCCAGCCGCCGTCTTCCGCGCCAGAGCCAGTTTTACTTCCAGCTTGTAGATCACATCCTCAACGTCAAAGACAGTCCCGAGCTTCGTCGTTCGTTGGAGGCACATTTTGAGCGGTTGAGCCGGTACCATCGAAAGTTCATTGGCTCCGCTCTCGCAATATCGCCAGAAGGCTCCTGATACCGCGATTCAACTGGCAGGTCCACAAGGCGACTACGCGGCAGCCATGCCGCCGAAGCGTATCCGTGTTGCGCCGTCTCGGGTTACGTTTCGGTCGATCTTGGATTTCCAGTATTCGGTATTCGTTTTTGGAAGCGTGCCATCGTCGCAGCTAAGGCCGGGCCAAAAGTACACGTTCCCGAAAACAGCGATCGACGTTCGAGAAAATACAAGATCGGGACATCCCTGAAGCGATTCCCGGTGAAGGCGAAATCGGCAACCAGCAGCGTGCATGGCACGCCTCACAGCAAGCTTCGGTTCGGTGTTCTTGGATCGAACCCGGGCCATTCCTTCGCTGCGCGTCATGGCGGAACCTATCCAGGCAACCCTGAACCAGACCAAAGCGAAGCGCGAGATTCGGCACGAGTTCGAAAGTCCATTGAAGTCTTGGTTTTAGCGGTATACCGCTTTGGCCGGGACGAATTTCGCACGGCCTGAACCAACGGGAACAAGATCTTTTCATTCAGTGCAGCCACTACCGATGCCGCTACTCCGTCGCCCATGGCTTTGTAGGCTTCGTTGTATGTGCCAGGCAACTGAAATGTATCTGGAAGGCCCATGAGGCGGGCGGCTTCGCGAGGAGACAACAAGCGAGTCCGAATCTCGTTCCCCTCCACCACAATGATCGTCTGGCGGCTAGATCCGCCCCCCGGCGTGCGTAAGCAACCTGCAATGCCATCAAACCGAACTTCAGCCCTCTGTCGGCCCTCGCGCATTCGTTTGTAGAGAAAGCCAACGCGGAACTCACCCGCGGCGACGACTTCGTTCACCTTCTCTCTATTTACGTCGCTCATCATACCGAGGAGGCGACTCGTCTCCCCCGCGGAATGCCATTCGACCCCTTCGGGATGCTCGTCGATCAACTCCTCGACCCGATGGACTACCGGAGACAAAGGATGAAAACTCCACCAAACCCATCGATCCTTCACCGCCTGGGGCAACCGTTTCCAAGCGCGAGTCAGCGCCTGGGGGACGTGCGGACCATAGGGAGCCTCATCCGCGAGATGCTCCTGTTCCACTTGTGAATCGACAGCAACGATGAAAACCCGGGGGCGAGACTGTGGCAGGAACCATTTCGCATCCAGGACCATCGCACCAAACTTCATGTCGAGTGCGGCCAGGGCCTCACAAAGCCCGGTGAAATCGTCACCGTACAGCAACCCGGTTACATTTTTTATCACGATCACCGGCGGGCGGCGTCCGGTATCGTGCAAATCGCGCATTAGTCTCCAGAACGCCCAGAATGTTCCGCTTCGTTTGGCGGACATTCCGCGCTGCCAACCAGCAAGAGAGAGGTCCTGGCAAGGGAACGAGGCCCAAGCCATGTCCGAAGTTGGCAGGGATCGCGCATCGATCCCGGCGACATCGCCAAGCCTGAATTCGCGCGGGCCGAAGTTGGCAGTATAGATGCGTCCTTTGGACGCGTCAATGTCGTTCGCCCAAACGCAGTTCCACGAAGCTTTCAGACCCTCACGCACCAAGCCGGCGCCAGCGAAGAATTCAAGAAACGTTGCGTTTGCCAAGTTCCCTATATCGTACCCTTCGTCGCATAAGGGGCGCATCTGATTGTTTCCAGACGGGAACTCCAGCCTTAGCTGTTCGCGAACGAGCGGGATCATCAGAAGCAATATCGGCACGGAATCTGCCCGGCTTTAGGCCAACAGCGGATTCAATTCTGACTCCTCAGTTCAACACCGCCGTCCCGCGCAATCGCAAGATCGAGGCGTTACTCAGCCCTCTCTCAATCAATTTTCTGAAGATGGACGTGCAGGGCTTCGAGGGGAATGTGGCCGAAGGGCTCCGGGAGACGCTGCGCCGCTCCCCGAAGCTGACCGTTCTGATGGAGTTTTGGCCGGACGGGTTGTCCCAAGCGGGAAGCGATGCCCTGGCCCTGCTCCAGTTGTTTCGCGGCCTGGGCTTCACGATCTGCCGCCTGCAGGGGCGCGGCGGCCTGACCCGCATAGACGACGACCACGCGCTCATTCGGGAACATCGCGGCTGGAAATATGCCAACCTGGTGCTGCTGGGCCCGGAGGCCCCGGCTGAACGGGGAACCCCTACCGTGAGAGGCGCAGTTCGTTGAGCAGCTTAGGGTGGCGGTCGAGCAGCGTGAGGAGTTTTACCAGTGCGAGCGGCGGTTTGGTCTTGCCGTTCTCATAGCGCGAGAAGGCGTTCGCGCCCCCGCCGAAGATTGCGGCCGCCTGGCGCTGGTCCAGCGCGAGCTTCTTGCGGACCCGCGCGATGAACTCGGGATCAAAGATGGAGGCGTTCACCCGCTTGTTGAAGTCCAGCATCGCCGCGCTCACGCGGGAAGACTCCGCCGAGGCGAGGACCCTTTCTCCGCAGGCCGGGCAAGTCTCGCCGCGCACAGCCGGGATCGAGGTGGTTTCGCCCTTGTAGGTGTAGGAGATGTCGCGCGTATCGCGCACCAGCTTTGCTCCTCCGCAGGATGGACACTTCATGGCCGTTTCTCTCTTTTTCACAACTCTTTGAACGAGACGATCAGCACATCGTCGATCACCGTGAGTTTCAAGTAGACCTCGCCAGCCGGTGTCCTCGGGCGGTAGACATCCTGCCAAATGCGGTGATCGGCGTGCGTGGTCATGCTCTTATAGAAGTCGCGCGGTGCAAGCGCCGCAATCACACCGACGATCTCTTCGAAGCCGAAGCCCAGCGCCGCGCCACCGGCGAGAGCGGAGACCGTCGCGCGAACTTTGCCCTTCGCAAGCAGCTTCTTAATGACTGCCAGCTTGCAGTGCGGCGTCCGCTTCTCCACAACTCCAGATTAACCTAGTAGGTGATATTTGGCAAACAGGTTAATCCGCACCGATTCCGCGCAGTCCCGCTTCATAGCGGACGCCTTTGACGCAGGGTGGGCAGCCCGGCTCATCCTTCCACCGGCGCGGCGTCGCGGGGCTTGAGGTAGAAATCGAGGAGGTCGGCGGGGCTGCCTTGCGAGGGCTCCGAAGAGGCTTCCGGATGGGTATCGCGGAAGCGGTTCCGCAGTTTCCGTTGAAATTCGCGCAACACGTTGGGGTGCTGTTCGCTTACGTCCGTGAACTCGCCGGGGTCGGCTTCCAGGTCGTAGAGCTTCTGATAGCGGCCCGGTTTGGGATTCTCGATCTTGTAGCCGTCGGCCCGCTCGCGCTTGCCGGAGCAATAGATATACTTCCACTTTCTGGAGCGGGCGTAGCACTCTTCGTTCTCGAGCAATTCGCTGAAGATCCACTCGCGCGGGCTCGCGGCACCGCCGGTGAGATACGGCCGCAGACTGTGGCCATGCTGAACGGCGAACGGCTCCGCTCCCAGCAGATCGAGCAGCGTTGCCGAGAGATCCACGTGCTCCGTGAGGTCCTGGACAACACCCTCTCGAATCCGCCCCGGCCAGCGCATCAGGAGCGGCACACGCAGTGCGGGATCGTAGCCGCAGTGCTTCTCGAAGCGCCCGTGCTGGCCGAGAGAATAGCCGTGGTCCGACGTATAGACGACCAGAGTATTTTCTTCAAGGCCGAACTCGCGAAGCAGGTCGAGCACCTTGCCGAGATTGCGGTCAAGGAAGCGGACCGAGGTGTAATAAGAGGCGATGATGCCCCGCTTTTCCATGTCGCTCAGATCGCGGAAAATCAGCGGAATCTGCCACCCGTCCTCAGGACCCAAACGAGGCAGAGGGAAGCGTTGCGGGTCAAAGTGCTTCCAATCTTCCACGGGAAAATCATAAGGAGAATGGGGCTCCTGGAAGCTCACCCAGAGCGCGAAGGGATTGGATTGGTTCGCCGCCAGATACTCGCGGACCAGCCGCGTCTGAAAGCTGGCGCGCATGTCGTAATCGAGCCTCGCGTAAGGCTCGGAGCGGGCGTTCAGCCACTCGCGGGCCGGTACGCGGAAGGGCCGCCAGGGGCCGCGGCCTGGCACGCCCGCAGGGATCGGTTTCGGCTTCAGCTCCGCCGCCCAGCGCCGGTTGAGCACGTCTTCGGTGATCGCGGTTTGCAGGCCATGCAGCCCCGGTCGTCCCGGCTGGTTGAAGTGCATCTTGCCGATGGCAGCCGTGCGGTAATCCGCCGCCTGAAGCTGGCGGGCGAGCGTGGGCTTGTCGTTCGCGAGGGCCGTTCGCAGCGTGGTGACGCCCGCGCAATGCGGCAACTGGCCAGTGAACAGAGACTGGCGCGATGGCGTGCAGACGGGGCTCTGGCAATAGTGCGCCGCGAAGCGCGTGCCCTCCCTGGAGAGCTGGTCCAGGTTCGGTGTCTCCGCAAGCGGGTTGCCGTCCGCGCCCAGGACATAGCCGGCGTGATCGTCGGCCATGAGGAACAGCAGGTTCGGGCGCGTTGACTGTGCGTGGAGACCGGGCAGCAAAGCGGCCGAAGCAGCCGCGCCCACGAATTTGCGTCGCTTCATCACGCCTATCCTATCGCTCCCGACCCGCGCTCGTGCCGAGACGCTCAAAGCGTGGGGCGCTCATTGCAGGGAGCGTGCAGGCGCGCGCTCCTCGAACCGTCGTTGGCATCGAAGGAGCGCGCGCCATCGAACGAACGCGGCGTGCGCGTTCGTTAGAATTCCAAACGCAGACCGGCCAGCGCCCAGCGCTTGGGGTTGCGGAATCCGCTTTCGTAGAACTGGCGGTTGAGGAGGTTCTCCACCTTGCCGTAGAGGCTCAGCGATCCGCGCTCCCATTGGGCGAGGCGGTAGCTGCCCACGGTGTCGAGCTTCAACGGCCCTTCGAAGCGGAAGATGCGGCTGCCCGTTCCGGCGAAAATCGGAATGGGATAGCCACTCGCGTAGCTCATGTCCGTGGTGAAGGAAAGGCGGTCGCCGAGCATTTGGGTCCAGAGCAGCGAAGCCATGTGCGGAGACACGCGCAAGGAAGAAAGCGAATCCGTGCCGGCGACGGGCGGCGTGCGGTCATCGGAATTCTGGTAGGTATAGCTGGCATCGATGGATGTGGAGCGGTGCGGGCGAAACCGTGCGCTGAGTTCCACGCCCCTGGCGAGCCCGCCCTTGCCGTTGATGTAGCCGCCGAAGCGCCCGTAGGGGTCGTCGGGAGGAATCAGCCCGCTGAAATCGAAGCGGATGATGTCCTGGATGCGTGTATAGAAGACGGTGGCGCTGAGTTGCAGTTTGTCGCCAGCCAGCCATTGGTCAACGCCGGCGTCGAGCGAGACGGCGCGCTCCGGGCGCAGGCGGGGATCGCCGTAAGCGCTGAAACTGCCGAAGAAGAAGTAGCTTCCAAAGCGCTCGTACGAGGAGGGCGCGCGATAGGCATTGCCGACGTGGGCGCGCAGCTTCGTGCCGCTTCGGGAAACCAGATAGGCCGCCGCGATATCGCCGGTAAGCGCGCGGGGCGGGGAACTAAACGTGCTCTCCGTTCCCTGATAGGGGGAAGTTGCACCGCCGAAGCGCGGCGTATCCATCCCGAACTGTTGCAGGCGTCCGGAAAGCGCGATGCGCAGCGCGCCATTGAGAAACTGCGACTGATTCTGCGCGGCGTAGGAATTGGACGATTGATGCACGGTGGTGCTGTCGCTGGCGCGGAGCGCGGGGATGGGGTTCTCGTCGCTGTTGCTGCCGGCGTAGCGCTCCCGCTCGTGTTCGTAGAAGAAAGTGAGCCACTGGCTGCGGTGCGGCTGCACATCGGCGCGGGCCTGCAGGAGGTGGATGCGGCCATCGAAACGGCTGCGATTGCTAAAGACGGGCTCGAAGCTGCTGCCCGCCGGGCCATCGTCGAAGCGGCGCTGGGAGTCGAGCCCCTGGTAACTAAGCCGCCAGGAGGCCAGCGGGCTTAGCTCATGGCGGAAGATCGCGGAGTAATTGCGGATCGTGGCCGGGCGGGAATAGTCCGGATCATTGGGGGCGGGGACGTAGTTGCTGCGGCCGTAATCGACCGGCAGGCCCCGCTCCAGACGCAGAAGCTGGTCGTCCGGCAAGGGGATCGCGCGAACGATGCCGCTGGCGGGCACATTTCCCATTTGTTCAAAGGCAACGAAGGGACTGTCGGTGAGCCGGGTCCAGGCGGTGATGCCGGTGAACCGGCCCGAGAGCGACATCGAGGGCGAGATCAGCCAGCGGGCGAAGGCCTGGCCGTTTGTGTTGCGGTGGGGGTTCGCGCCGGCCACTCCGCCGCGCACATTCAAATGGCCCACACCGGCGCTCAACAGCAGGCGCTCGCCAACGCTTCCGCTCGTGCGCGCCACACCGCGCAACAGCCCCAGACCGCCGCCCTCGCTGAGCAGTTGGCCGCGCCAGGGGCCGCCGCCTTCCTCGCCGCGAATGTTGATGACACCGCCAATCGCATGGCTTCCGTAGAGGCTGGAGCCGGACCCGCGCAGCACTTCCACGGAAGCGGTGTCCATGGTGTTGAGCACTTCGAGGAAGGGGCTCGCCGAGCCCTGGGGATCGGCGGCGTCGCGGATGCGAAGCCCGTCGAAGAGAACGGCCGTATCCTGGCTGCGCAAGCCGCGAATGTGAATGGAGATGAGGTTGCCCGGGCCGCCCAACTGGCTCATCCGCACGCCCGGCAGCAGCCGCACGGCCTCGGCGATCGAGAACTCGTCGCGATCCCGCACCTCGGTCGCCGAGACGCTCTCGCCGGCTTTCGCGATTTCGTCCAGTTGCAGGGGCGCGCTTGCCGCGGTCACCTGTACGGCCGTGCGGAGCGAGCCGAGTTCCAGGGTCACGGATTCCTTGCGGATCTCCGCGCTGTCGAGAGTGACCGATTGGTTCCGAGCGGGGAAGCCAGCGGCTTCGATGGACAGAATGTATTCGCCGCCGGCCACATCGTCAAAACGAAACGCACCGGCGGCGCTGCTGCGCGTGGCGCGCACCGTGTCGCCGTCGCGGTCAAGCAGACGAACGACGGCGTTGCGGACAACCGCGCCCGCCGGGTCTTGAACGGAGCCTTCGAGGCTGGCGGCAAGGGCCGGCCAGCAGGCAAACGCCGCGAGCAGCCCGCACACGGGTGCAACGCGTCTTAACAGGGCGCACTTCAGCGCCGAAACGGTCTTCATAAAATCCCCCGAAAAATGGGGGGAGAACAGGGCCAGTGGACGAGGGCGGATCGCTATCGGAAATCGGAAGGCGGAGTCTCTCGCGCGCACTCTTTCTGTCTCCCGCAGAAAGTCTGCTGCTCACGGACAAGGCAGGTCTCCTGGCTTAGGGGTTCAGGCCGTCGGCCGGCGTTCGCCTTGCGCCTTCCCCGGTTGTCCGAGTGGCATTTGCGAAGCGAACTTCCCCATCACAGTAGCGGGACTGCGCCGGAATCGCACCGGCTTCCCAATTACGCTCTTGCGAGCGCCTCATTCGGACACCGGAGTTTGAAACCGGTGTGGCATCTCTATGAGGATCGCAGTTGGCGGCGCGGAGGTCAAGAGGAG
>JBDIBK010000155.1:0-8803 GCA_039812845.1 Bryobacterales bacterium | reverse complement strand
TTCGGAGAAGCTGTGCGAGCCCGATACGATTTCGAGAAGAACCGCCGCCGCCAGCAGCGCCATCCCGCCCGTTCCCGTAACGATGAATGCCTGGATCGCGGACGCCCTCGCCTCCGCGCGGTCGTTGTAGTAACCAATCAGCAGAAAGCTCGTGAATCCGGTGAGTTCCCAAAAAACGAAGAGCGCAAACAGGTTGTCGGCAAGAACGGCGCCCAGCATGCTGCCCATGAAGGCGAACAGTGTCGCCTGGAACTGCCCGCTCCGCGAGTCCCCCTTCAAGTCCTGGCTCGCGAAGAGCACCACCAGCGACCCAATCCCGGAGACAAGAATCGCGAACAGAAGGCTCAGGCCGTCCGCATAGAACGAAAGCGCAAGTCCCAGGGACGGAACCCATGGCAGCGAGACGCTCACCGGACCCGTCTCCAAAACTGTGCGCATGGTGCCGCCGAAACAAACCGCGAGGATGGCCGGGAAAATGGCAAGAAGGGCACTTCCCCGCGAGCCCCTGCCGAGCCGCGCGGCGAGCGGGATGAGGATAAACGGCGCTAGTGCAAGAATCGCGATCATCAGCTTGTACTGAATGGCCGAAAGAGCGGCGGATGAGCACCGAACCGCGAGACCCCTGGGAAAAGGGTATCCCCCCTTGTAACATGCTTGGCCAATGCCGTGTTTACACAACCGGCTAATATCGTATGCCGTGCCACCCGCGCTGCCGTGGCTGCGGCGCGATCCTGATACAGTTGTGCCTAACCAGGGCGCAAGCCGCTAAATGGATATCGAAGACGCGGAGGTCGGAATGAAGGTCGTTCGCTGGGTTTCTGTTTTCGTTATTCTGGGAATCGCCATGCTTGCCGTTTTGCACACCGCCCCCTCGCAAGATACGACGAACCTGCCCACGATTGGCACGGTCCACCGGCTCGATCCCGCACTCGATGGGTTGCTCCCCAAGGACGCACGCATTGAGGTCGTGGCCTCCGGGTTTGATTGGACCGAAGGCCCGGTCTGGGTGAAGGAAGATGGCGGCTACCTCCTGTTTTCCGATATTCCCCGCAATTCCATCTATCAGTGGAAAGAGAAGGAGGGCGTCCGCTTGTGGATGAAGCCTTCCGGCTATACCGGCGTCGCGGACTACGGGGCCGAACCGGGCTCGAACGGGCTGACGCTCGATTCCGAGGGCCGCCTCGTGCTCTGCGAGCACGGGGACCGCCGCATCTCACGCCTCGAAAAGAACGGCGGCAAGCGGACCCTCGTCGACCACTATCAAGGCAAGCGGCTCAATAGCCCGAACGACCTGGTTCACAAGTCCGATGGCTCGCTCTACTTCACGGACCCCATCTATGGCCTTCCCAAGCGCCAGGACGACCCCACGCGCGAACTCGATTTCTGCGGTGTGTTCCGCCTGGCCCGGAATGGGGAACTCACCCTGCTCAACCGCGAACTCAGCCGCCCCAACGGGATCGCATTCTCGCCCGACGAGAAGACCCTCTACGTCTCAAACTCCGACGATGCCCGTGCCGTGTGGATGGCCTATCCCGTGAACGGCGACGGCACCATCGGCGATGGCAAAGTGCTCTACGATGCCACCGCTTCCATGGGGAAGTTGCCCGGCGCGCCGGATGGCTTCAAGCTTGACCGCGAAGGGAACCTGTGGGCCACCGGGCCGGGCGGCGTCTACGTGCTAACCCCGGAAGGCAAACTGCTGGGCCGCATCGAAACCGGGGAACGCACCTCCAACATCGCCTGGGGCGACGATGGCGGCATGCTCTACATCACCTCGGATATGTATGTGTGCCGCGTGAGGACTTCCACCAAAGGCAACGGCTGGTAAAACGCGGCCGCGCAGTGTATGCGCGAAAATAGGGCGAGGCGCTTCCTCAATGGCGGCGTCCTTCGTCTCATTCTCGTTATGTCAACTAAGACTGGCTTCACCATCCAGATTCGTTCGGAGATCGGCGCGCTTCACCAGGTGACGGGCGTCATCGCCCGACACGGGGGCAACATCACGCTGGTAGAGATCGTGGACCGCCAACCGGAGATGGAGCGCACCTACCTCGAAGTGGAGCTGCCGGGCGATATGGATGCGCTGCAAGCCGACCTCGAAACCCTCCCCGTGGTGCACTCGCTCGAATCGGTCAAGACGCTCCTTCAGATCTATGGGAAGCGCATCATCATCATGGGCGGCGGCGCGCAGGTGGGGCAGGTGGCGATTGGCGCGATCTCGGAAGCGGACCGTCACAATATCCGCGGAGAGCACATCTCCGTCGACACCATGCCGCTGGTCGGCGAAGCGCCGCTTGCGGATGCCGTCCGCGCGGTTCCCCGTTTGCCTCGCGCCAGGGTGCTGGTGCTCGCCGGGGCCTTGATGGGCGGGGAGATTGAGCACGCGGTTCGCGAAGTCCGCGAAAAAGGGCTTATCGTCATCAGCTTGAACATGGCCGGCAGCGTTCCAGACGCCGCGGACCTCGTGGTGACGGACCCCGTGCAGGCGGGCGTCATGGCCGTGATGGCAATTGCGGACACCGCGAAGTTCCGCATTGACCGCCTTACTCGACGGGTCTTCTAACCCACGCGCTTCCCTGTCCGGAGCCTTCCCGCCGCGGGTCTTTCCCGAACGGCGTCGTCGTTCCCTCCGGACGCTGCCGCAGGGCCTTGAGGAAACCGTCGATTTCCGTCAATCGATTCCGGCAACCCCCGCAGAGCAGCAGGTGCTCCTCAATCGGAGCCTCGTCTTCTTCGCCAAGCGCACCCATGGCGTACCGTTCCAGTGCCTCTTCGTCTACGTGCGTCTCCCACGGACCTACCGGCATCCGCGATTTCCTTTCCGCGAGTTGGTCAAGCAGCGGCACGCAACTCGGTTCCCGTCTATATAGTTGCGATCAGGGCTGAAACTCTCCCGAAATCCACCGGGTGTTTCAAAATGTTACTGATGGCCGAAAATCCTGCTCGGCCACAATGGATGGAGATGCGTTCCCGCCGGATGCGGATGCGAAATAAATAAAATGAAACAGCCTCGCCCCGGCACGAAACTCCGCCGTTGCCCGCAGCGGCTTCCACGAGCGGGTGCCCGACTATTGTGCCCGCAAAAGTGCGGGAATGCAATCCGCTTCTTTCGCTATTGTGTGGCGGAGGTCTGGTATCGTGCAAGCAATTTCGGCCGCAACTGCCGCCGTCCGATTTCGCTGAACCGGGATTTCGCTCGCGATTTCAGCAGCCGGAACTGGTTCGCCGTCAACCCCATTTCCCGGCAGATCTCGTCCATCGGCATTTCGTCCAGGTAGAAACGAACCAGAATCTCCCGGTCGCGCGCGTTCAGTTCGCTCAAGGCCCCGCGCATGATCCGCCTGCGTTCGTGGTTGATCAGCGATTCCTCGGGATTAAAGCACGGATCGTGCAGGTCAAGCCCGGCGCTTTCCGGACGCTCTCGCCGGTTCGTCATTGCCCGGTCGATGTAGGTGGCAATCTGCCGCTTCACGATCGTACGGATATACGAAAGCAGCCGCTCCGGATCCCGCAGGTCCTTGCGCACGATCGCCTGCAGCACGATGACGAACGTATCGTGCACCTTATCGTCCAGATCCGCTGTCCCCAGATGGCGCAGGAGTTGGAACCGGATGCCCCGGTTGAAGATTTCATAGAGGCGGTACTTGGCCGTGGTATCGCCGCGTTCGACGCGTTCCACCAGGTTCCGGATCACTTCGGGCTGGGGGAGTGCAAACTCGCCTTGCGTGGATGCATCGCTCAAATGCGCTTCGGGCGACGGCGTCTTCGGCAGCCATGTTGCGCCGTTCGTTCTCTCGTCCCCCGAACTCTCAGGGGATACGGAAACGGCGCTTCGAAATCTCAGCATGGAGGGCACTCCTCGTCGGCACAATCGCGTAGCGCCCGGTCCGCGAAGCGCAGCCTTCCCGTTCACCCCTTCGGGTGAAGCGCAGCCTTCCCGGCAACCGAAACGCCTTCATGCGCACTCGTGCCTGCACCATGTCGGAGGAATCCGGGAGAGCGCCCGGCCTCACATGAATTTGACGGATCTCGCGGACGGGAGATGGAACCTGGTGCAGCCTCGAATGAACACGGGCTACGAACGGGGCGAGCGGCGATCACCCGAAGGAACGAGGGGCCTCAGTTCCCTGCTAAGGGAATGCTAGCAAACTGATCGTCCTTTTGCATCGGTTTTACAGATGTTTCTTTCCGATAGGTACCGCCCGCGAAGTTCCGCTCCGAATTTTCCCGGCTCCCGCTTGGCCATGCACGATTCGCGGCAAGATTTCGCTCAAACAAGGCAATAGCTTCAATGGCTTAGCGGAATATTCCCAAAGCCGCATTGCCGTGCTCGCGCTCGCGGCTTCCTCGCGCCAATCAGCGCGAGGGAATATGTAGATATCCGCATCCTATTATAATTTATAAAACGGTTCCCGCGGCAAATGTCTCACGCCGCGCCCGGCTTCGAAACAGGTGTTGCGCAGCCGCTTTTGCTGGATCGCCGTGCCGCATTCAACGCTTCTACTACGTGGAAAATTTCATCCTGCCGAATCAGCATTGGCCGCTGCCGGTAAACATGCAACAAAAACTCAAGGAAGAGCGGAAACGGCGGCGCTTCAAGCGGAGGCTTGACGAGATCCGCGCTCCCGGAGCCAAGCGAAAGCAGCCCGTCCCGCAGCCGGTACTCGAGAATCCCCTTCGTCCCGGCCACCCGCAGACGGTCGTCCCCGTGCGTGGCCGCGGCGTTCGGCCGCAGATAGTCCATGTTGAGTGTCGCCACGCCGCTGTTCTCCAGTTGGAACACCGCTCCCGCCACGTTCTCCATTGTGCTGCCGGCCGGCTGCTCCACGCTCTTCTCGTAAGAATACGCGGTCCGGAAGCGCTGGCCGCTCACCCAGTGCATCAGGTCCATCATGTGTACCCCAATCCACTGCATGGTGCTGCCGAACAGGGCGGGGTTGTTGTACCAATCCGCCCGGCTGCCCAGCTTGTACGATTTCTGGGCGTTCATCAGCAGCACATCGCCGATCGCGCCCCCGTGCGCCAGCCGCGCCATCGTGTAGAGGGGCGGTTCGTAGCGCATGGGGAGCAGGGAAGTGAAGCCGACGCCCGCCTTCGAAATCGCTTCCCGAACCGTCCGCAACTCGCCGCCATTGAGCGCCACCGGCTTCTCCGCCGCCACATGCCAGCCGCGCCGCGCCGCCTCCGCGATCACTCTGGCGCGATGCCCGTTCGTGTTGCAGATGCCCACCACGTCGAAGCTTTCCCGCTGGAACATCGTTTCGAAGTCGTCATAGACGCGCGTGCTGCCGAACGCCTTCCGGCGCGTGAGGTCCGCCACCGGCATCTCGTCCTTCGAGATGGCGATAAGTTCCAGGTCTGGGTGCTTCGCCACCACGTCGTAAACAAGCGAGGGGTGCCCTTCCAGGCCCACCATTCCCACCCGGATCCTGCGTCCGAATCGCGGCCACGATCCCGCCGGCGTTTCCCCCTCCTGCGCGAAGAGCGGGAGTGCGGCCGCGCCCAGCATTCCGCGTCTGGATAGTCGGCTCGAAGCAGTTCTTGGCATGTTACCGATTCTCCCCCGCGCAAGCGGAGCGCGGCAATAGCAACTGTGGGATACTGCGGCCATGCATCGAACGCGCCGGATCTTGGATGCCGCCCTCCCGAAGCCCGCGGCATCGCGCAATCTCCCCGCGCTCGCGCTGGCGCTCCTGGTTCTCGCCCTCTCCGCCTGCACGTCCCGCGATACCCCCGTACTTGTCCCGCCAGCGGACCCCATGCAAAAGGAGTCCTACCGGGACGCCCTCGCTCAGCTCCGCAAGTGGAATGCGGAGGCCGCGACGCACTGGCAAAAGGGGGAGAAGGATCTGGCCGCAGCCGCTCTCAAGCAGGCGCAGCCCCTCGCCAAGGAATTGCTCGACGCCAGAAGGCCGCCCAGGGAGGCGTTTGAAGCCGTCTCGGACTTTGACCAGCTTTACGCCGCCGTGCTGCTCGCGAACGGGCACACCGTCTGGGCCCGGCAGATCTATATGACCAATGCCGTGCGCTGGCGCAACTGGAAGCCGGAGACTGAAGATACCCGGCGGCGGCGCGACGAAGCCGAGAAGGGCGTCGCCGAAGCGGACCGCAAGCTGGGTCTGAAATAAGGGGCACCGCCCCAGCCCTCAGCGTGCGTCGAGCGGAACCCACGCCCGCCCGTCGGCGTTGCCCTTGTATTCGGCTCGCGGGCGGATCAGCCGGTTGTTGGCGTATTGTTCCAGCACATGCGCGATGTACCCGGACATCCGGCTGATCCCGAAGATCGGCGTGTAGATGTCCACCGGAATCCCCATCGCGTAGTATGCCGTCGCGGAGTAAAAATCGACGTTCGGATAAATCGGCTTCAGTGCTTTCACCGTGCTCTCGATGCGGGTGGAAAGGGCGAACAGCGCCTCATGCCCGGACGCGCGCGTGAGCTTCTCCGCCAGCGCCCGCAGGTGCGTCGCCCGCGGATCCTCCGTACGATAGACCCGGTGCCCAAAGCCCGGCATCTTGTCCTTGCGCGCAAACGCCTCCTTGACGCAGGCTTCGCCTTCTTCGGGAGATTTCAGCTTCAGCAGCAGCCGGATCACCTGTTCGTTCGCGCCCCCGTGCAAGGGACCTTTCAGCGTTGCCAGCCCCGCCGTTGCGGCCGCGTAGAGGTCGCTCAGCGTGGCCGCGCAGACCCGCGCCGCGAACGTGGAAGCGTTGAACTCGTGGTCGGCATGCAGGATCAGTGCCACATCCAGCGCGCGCACCGCCTCCGGCAGGGGCATCTTCCCGGTCAGCGTATAGAGAAAATTGGCCGCGAAGCCCAAATCTGGGCGGCCCTCCACCACACTGCCGCCGGCCCGCAGCCGCTCGAAGTCCGCCACAATCGTTGCGGTCTTCGCCATCAGCCGGAACGCCTTCCGCCCGTTCGCTTCCGCGCTCATCACGCCAGCTTCGGGATCGTACTGCGCCAGCATGGAGACCGCCGTCCGCATCACGTCCATCGGCGGCGCCAAAGGCACGCTCGCCAGATACTCCCGCACCCCCCGGGGCAGGCCCCGCTGTTCCGCCAGCGAAGCCTGAAAACCCGTCAGATCCTTGCGCGTTGGCAGATAGCCGTGCCAAAGCAAAAAGACCACTTCCTCAAACGTCGCGCACTCCGCCAGCACATGGATGTTGTACCCGCGATAGCTGAGAATCCCCTTGCCGCCGTCGATAAAACAAATCTCGCTGTCGGCGGCAACCACCCCCTCCAGCCCCGCTCCCGCGGCCATGCTCTGCGTGCTCATGCGTCGTTTGAAACCAGTCCCAGTGAAGCTAACAGAATAGCAGTTGGCATCGCCCCCGATAGATATCCGATCAATACCCGGCGGCCCAGCGGTGCATCGCGCCCTTCAAACCGCTTGCCTTGGACTCGTTCACCGTTCCGCGGTTCTGGCTCGTCCTGCCCTGCGCGTCGAAGCGCGCCACCGTGCCGATGCCCGTGAACGAAGGTTGGCTGGCGCACTGAAGCTCCCGAGATGGAATTGGAGATCCGACCGCTCGTTGGTTTCGAACGTCGTGTGTTCAGGCTCTCTCGGGGAAAGCCTCTTCCGGCGATTTAGTTGCTTACGAGCCGTCGAGGAATAACCTATCCAATTAGGGCTTCGAGGGCCGGGACTGGATTTCGCAATTCCAGTCGCCGTGAAACTTGTCGCGGCGCGGTTTGACCCGCGTCAATTGCCGATCGGTGACGTGGATGCCCGCCTAGCAGGGCAGCGCGTTCAATTCGGCATGCACTTTGAGTCCCGTCGCGGCCGTCGTGGCTCCGATCAAGTCAACGATAGTGGCGAAGCTGCGCAGCGGCTTGCCTCTCCAATTCTGGCTGATGCAGGCGAACAAACGGTGTTCGATCTTGTTCCATTTGCCGGTGCCGGGCGGAACGTGGCATGCGGCGATGCGGAGGCCGGTTTCGGCCGCCAGTCTTTGCAACTCCACCTTCCATAACCTCAGACGAGTGCCGCTGCTGCCTCCCGCGTCTTGCGGTTGGCTTGCAGACTGTGGCCCAGCTCATGCAGCAGATCCGCCACGACCTGATGACTCACCGTGTGTTTCATCTGCTGCAGGTCGGCGGTCAACTGCCGCACACTCTTCGCCGTCCACAGCAGGGGCGTCTCCGGATCGCCGCGCGCAGCGAACTCCAGGATCTTTTGAGGATCCGATCGCAGCGTCTTGTCGTTGCCGGCCGCTCTCTTTCGTCCCCCTCCCTGGCGCTGCACCCGCCCCGCCGCCAGGCCCAGTGATCCGGCATCGGCTTCAATGCCTCGTAACGGGCTCGAATGGACTTGGTATCCATCATGCATCCAGGATTTAAGCCAGAACATTCTACTATGGAAATGCTCTTTCTAGACGGATCCTAAACTGCCCGCTCGTTTTGCGAAACGAAGCCATCTTGGGCTTGGGAGAGTTTGGAGCGGAGGAAGTCTGCTTCGGTGACGGGCGTGGGGGCGTTGAGGATGGATTCGAGGATGGCCAGGGCGGCCCGCTCTTCCGGGGACTCCGTTTCTTCGGGGGATTTTGTGCCGTTGGCGGTGCTGCTGGTGGCGCTTTCGTTGGGGCTTGCGGGTTCGGGCGGAGCGGAGGATTGCTTGGCCTCCAGGGCGGAGATGCGGAGTTCGTGGAGTTCGCGCTGGCGGGCTTCGCGGGCTTGGGCGAGTTCCTGTTTGAGGGCATGGGCTTCGGCCTGCCGCTGGGCTTGCGCTTCGGCGCGGAGGTGAGCGGCTTCCGCTCTGGCCTGGTTGGCTTCGGCGTGGCGGGCGTGGCGGGCGCGGTC
>JBDIBK010000154.1:0-8954 GCA_039812845.1 Bryobacterales bacterium | reverse complement strand
CTTCCCTGCCCCGGCCGATCCGCAAACGAACGCCCGGCGGGGGCACCCGAGGCGGACTGGGGCTTAAACGGAACCTGTTTGCCGGGTCCGAACGGCTTTCGCCCACCAGCGGGCCGCGGTGAATCCGAAGCCCGGCGGACCTCACCACCCTGCCTCTCGCCGCCGCGCCGCTCCCGTTCGCCTCGGTCTTGGCCACCACGGAATCGGTTCTCCCGCTCGCCCTCGCCCGGCCGGGAACCGCGCTCGTCTCGGCTGGGCGGGCGCGCATCGAAGCGCCGGTCCTGCCGGGGTCCGCTTCCCTGCCGGGGTCCGCGCGTATCGTAGACGGGGCCGCCCTCTCGCGGAGCCTGCGCGGAAAATGTGCGCCGGGAACCCGGCCCCGCCGGGCGGTCCTGCCTCCCCTGGGGGCGCTCCGGCCGCTCCCCCGAGTACGAAGTTTCCCGTCCCTTACGTGCTGGCGGTGCGTCGCCCGGTCTTGGGCCGCCGCTCGGCCTTGGGCTTCCGCGACGGGGCGGCTTTGCTCCATCGGGGCGCGGGCCCGTCTGCCCAAAGCGTGGCGCACGCGCCGGGGGGCGTTCTCTTGGCGGGCGTTCTTCGCCCGAGGCGCCGCCGGCGGACGGGTTTCGTGACGCCGGACCCCGGCCGGGGCCGCCGCGCCGGGGCGGCGTTGGACCCGCGTTCTTGCGCGGACGGTTGGATTGAGGCTTTCTGGGTTTCATGCGGATCGCGGGACTCTACCCATTGTCGCCTCTATCCGGAATCCGCGTACGGAAATCCGCGGCCCTCCCGCCGGAATTCCGCCGCGCGGCGTTTCCAGGGCAGCCTGGAAGCGCGGAGCGGAGATGCGGATCGGCGGCGAGACTGCAAGCAAGAACGGAAGCTGCGCGCGCGTCAGGGTTTCCCCATGAACTCCGGCGGAAACGGCGCGGCGGGGTCCACATTCGGGTTCCGCTTGTTGTTCTGGTTGCGGCCGTCCCGGTGCAGCGGGATATTCATGCCGCCCGTCTCTTCGAGGATATCGAAGAGACGGTTGCGCATCTTCTGGATGATGGGCGCATGCGCGGCGCTGAAGATGAGGTTGCGGCTCTCCAGCGGATCTTCTTGCAGATCGTAGAGCTCGTCGAGATCCCATACGCCCTGCACCCGGATGAACTTGTAGCGGTCCCCGCGCAAGGCATGGACGGTGGGCGTCTGGGGAAAGCTGCGCTCCCAGTAATACTCATAGAGCAGCTCGCCGCGCCAGCCTTCGGGCCGCGTGCCCTTGAGCAGCGGCAGAAAGCTCGCGCCATCGATTCCCTTCGGCGCGGGAACGTTGCCCGCGTCGAGTACGGTGGGCATGATGTCGACGTTGGCGACGATTTCGTTCACGGTCTTCCCGCCCGCGAAGAGTTCCGGGCAGCGGGCCAGCATCGGAACGCGCATGGATTCTTCATAGGCCGTGCGCTTGTCGATAAGGCCGTGCTCCCCGAACGCGAAGCCGTTGTCGCCCATGTAGATCACGAGCGTCGAATCCAGTTCCCCGCGCGAGGCAAGCGCATCCAGCACGCGCCCGATGCTGTCGTCCACGGCCAGCAGGGTCTCGGCGTAGCGCTTGAAATACTCTTCGATATTGAGCGACGTGTGATAGGGGTAATCCACGCCGTGCCAGGAATTGCGCTGGTTCTGCACCCACATCGGGCGGTGTTGCGCCATCTCTCCGGACTTCGCCATGGTGGCGGGGAACTCGAACTTTTCGTCCTTGTACCGGCCCTTGTGCCGTTCGGCCGGGATGAATTCGGCATGCACGGCCTTGTGCGAAAGGTACATGAAATAGGGCTGGTCCTTGGGGAGCGCGTTGAGCCAATCCACGGCGTAATCGGTCAGTTCATCCGTGATGTAGCCCTTCTGCGGAACGGCCTTGCCGTCAACGTTCAACCCATTGGCGTTGGGCAGGTAGCTGCCCTGTCCGCGGAAGCTCACCCAATGGTCAAAGCCGGGCTGCGGCGCATCGCCCTGATTGCCCATGTGCCATTTGCCGATGAACGAGGTCTTGTAGCCGGCTTTTTGCAGATGGGCGGGAAAGAACACCGTGCCCGCTGGAATTGGCGTGTTGTTATCCACGATGCGGTGCCGGTGCGCGTAACTGCCGGTGAGGATGGAGGCGCGGCTGGGGCTGCACAGCGCCGTGGTGACAAAGGCGTTCTTCAGGTGCGCGCCCTCGCGAGCCAGCCGGTCCATCTGCGGCGTCTTGAGCCAGGGCTGCGCATGGAGGAAGCCCATGGCATCGTAGCGATGATCATCCGCCAGGATGAAAATCACGTTGCGCGGCTTGGCAGTCCCCGGCGACTGCGCGGCGGAGGCGGCCATCGCGGCGGCGGCGCTGGAAGATGCCATCAGAAAGTCTCTGCGGTTCATGTTCGGTTCCTTCGGCGGCGAATCAAATTGAGGGTGACGTTCGACTACTCCTGCATATCATAGCCCGCGCGCCGCTGACTACCGGATCAAGAGACAACCGGCTCAAGCGCGGACTCGTAATCCTGCCCGCCGTGGAATACACCGAGGATGGTTACCTGTTTGGCCTGTTTGTCGCGAGCCATCGGGGACAACACGACAGTGCAGGTCATCCGCGATCGGCCGCACGCTGCTTTCGCGCCTCCGCGAGTGCGGCCCGTACCTGATCGGGGGTCAGCGCCTTCGACGGGTCGGTCTTAAGCTCGTCATAGGCGGCGGCGACCTCGGAGTGCAGCCATCTCTCGATGGCGCGGTCCCGTGCCATCAGGCTGCGCAGGCCTTCACGAATGACCTCGCTTTCCGTGGCGTATTCGCCACTGGCAACCTTGGCTTTCACCGCCTCCGCCATCTCGTTCGGCAGCGTGATACTGAAGGGTTGGGTGGAGCGCATCCTACGAATCTCCCGCGTGTATGATCTAATCATACGCTCACAACGGAGAACGACGTTCGTCGATTCCCGCTCATCAGACGTGACGCGCCTCCGGCTGCCTGGCCCCGCGTAGCGCATCGAAAAGGTGCGCTTGCGGCTGTTTCTCATAGAATGTGCCTATGGCTGGATTTTTCAGGAGCCTACTGTTTCTGCTCCGGCGCGCGTTCGTGGCCAGTTACAGCGACAACATCCTGCTCTATGCAAAAAGCGCGTCGTACTCCGGCCTTTTGAGCTTCATCCCCCTCGTGGGAACGCTGGCCGCGCTGCTCTTTCAGGCGAATGCGGTGGCCGTGTCGCAGATTCTGGCGCAGTTGCTCGGCGATGTGGTGCCACCGGGCACGGAGACGCTGATCTCCTCCCAGTTTGCCGCATACGGAGAACGCCCGATTTACCTGCTGATCGGCGCCAGCGCGATCTCGCTCTGGTCCGCATCGAGCGTGCTTGCATCGCTGATGGAAGGCTTCGACGCCTGCTATCGCATCCCCATCCAGCGCACGTTCTGGCAGCAGCGCCGCGTGGCGATCATGCTCGTTCTGATTGCCGGGATTCCCGTGGTTCTTGCATCCTCCCTGATCGTGTTCGGGGAACAGGCCGCCTACTTTCTCATCGCCCGAACCGCGGGACCGGGTGGCACGACCATTAGCGGCGGCGTGCAGATTGCGTTGACCGCGGGACGCAACATCGTGGGCTTCGGCACCAGCATCCTCGTGACCACGTTTCTTTTCTACTTTGGCCCCAACAAACACGTCCGCTGGCGGGACGCCTTTCCGGGCGCGATGGTGGCAACGGTGCTCTGGTATCTGACGGTGATCGTCTTTGCGTGGTATGTCCGCAACATCGCGAATTACAACGTCGCGTATGGAAGCCTGGGCGCGGGCATCGCGCTGCTCGTTTGGATGTTTGCCATCAGCGTGATCGCGCTCTACGGCTGCGAGTTCAATTCGGAGATTGAGCGCGTGCGGCACCGGACCCAGGAACGTGCGGAAGACACCCCCGTGGAGGCTGCGCCAGCGGGCTGACACTCACGCTCAGCCGCCGGCTCGGCTCGCGGAGAGATCCTCATCCTCCTCGCTTTCGCCCGCTTCAAGCATGGGGGGAACGCCGAGAATCTCCGCGGCGCTGAGGTCGGAGACGTCGCTCACGCCGCGCAGGCTGCGCGTCACCGCCCGGTGCCGCACGGCGACGCTGTCCACGGTCTTGGAGGCTTCCTGCAGCTTCTTCTGCACCTTGTCGAGCACATCGCCATACTTCTCAAACTCGGTCTTCACCGCACCCAGGATCTCCCAGACCTCGCTAGAACGCCGCTGGATCGCCAGTGTGCGGAAACCCATTTGCAGGCTGTTGAGGATGGCATTTAGCGTGGTGGGGCCGGCCAGGATCACGCGGCAATCGTTGTGCAGATGGTCCGCCAGCGCCGGCCGCCGCAGCAGTTCCGCGTAGAGCCCCTCGGTGGGCAGAAAGAGAATGGCGAAATCCGTCGTGTGCGGCGGATGGATGTACTTGGCGCGGATATCTTTCGCCGCATTTCGGATGCGCTGTTCCAATGCCTTCCCCGCGAGTTCCACCTCTTCCGCGTCGGCGGCTTCCGATGCCACCACCAGGCGCTCATAGTCTTCGCGCGGGAACTTGGCATCGATTGGCAGCAGCACTTCCTCGTCTTCCGGCCCTCTTCCCGGAAGCCGGATGGCGAACTCCACGCGCTCCGACGAACCGGGCTGCGTGGCGACGTTGGTCTTGTACTGATCCGGCGAGAACACCTGCGCCAGCAGATTCGCCAGTTGCGTTTCTCCCCACGTTCCCCGGACCTTGACGTTGCTCAGCACGCGCTTCAGATCGCCCACGCCGGTGGCGAGCGTTTGCATCTCGCCCAGCCCCTTGTGCACCTGCTCCAGACGATCGCTCACCAGTTTGAAGGATTCGCCGAGGCGCTTCTCCAGGGTGCCTTGCAGTTGCTCGTCCACGGTCTTCCGCATCAATTCGAGCTTGTCGGAATTCTCATTCCGCAGCGTGGTGAGGTTGATGGAAAGGGTCTCGCGGAGCTTCTCCAGGGCGGCCGAATTGGTCTCGGCCAGACGGTCCACGCGGGCGACCATCTTCTCCAACTCCAGGCGCTGCGCTTCGGCGGATTCCTTCGAAGCGGCGCGGAGGTTCTCGCCGAGTTGCGTCAGCGTGCGCTGCATCTCTTCCCGCAGGGCGGCGGTGGCTTCCTGGGTCTCCTTGCGCGCCGCGGCAAGCGATGTTTCCACTTCCGCGCGCGAATCGCCGAGTGCGGCGACGAGTTCCAGCCGCAGTGCCCGCGCGCGCTCGTCGGCGGCGTTGCGAACCGCTTCCGCGTCTTCGCGCAACACGCGGTCAAGCCGTTCAAGATCGCTCTTCACGGATTGCATTTTCTCCGCAAGCTGCGCCAGCACCGCGGGACCCTCGCCGCCGGCGGGCCGCAGGGCGATCCACAGCAGCAGAAGGACGCTGAGGACGACCCCGGCAAGGATGAAAATGAAAAGCAATTCCATAACGCGTTCCACGCGGCCGCGCGCCCGCGGCCTAAACAGCTATTCCAGATGCCGCGCCGGGAGCTGCTCCCGCGAGCCCGGTTCCGATACGACTACCGTCCCCAGAGCACTCAGTTGCGGCTCCAGCACCGCGGCGTCCCCGGCCACAACCAGCGCATAATCCTCCGGAACGAAATAGCGCCCCGCGATCTCGCGCAGTTCCTCGGCCGTTACCGCCGCCACCCGTGCCGTGTACGTATCGAGGTAGTCGTCGCCCAGGTCAAGCAACTCCACGCCCGAAATCTGGTTGGCAAGAGAAGCGTGGCTCTCCAGGCGCAGCACGAAGGTCCCATTGATGTAATTGCGGACGCTTGCCAGTTCGCTTGCCGGGACCGTCTCCTCCGCCAGGCGGCGAATCTCGTGCCGCAGACCGCGCACGGCGTCCGCTACCCGATCCATCGCCACCTGCGTCGTGAGCGCCAGGAGCCCGCCTTCGACCAGGGCGGAGTACGAACTGGAAACGTGATAGGCGAGGCCCTGCTTCTCGCGAATCTCACTGAACAGGCGGCTGCTGGCACCCCCACCGAGCAGCGTATTCAGCACGCTGAGGGCCAGGTAATCGGGATGCAGCCGGTTCGGCGCGGGACGCCCCATGCGCAACTCCGCCTGCACGCTGCCGGGGCGATGAATCACGTGGATCGGGATGGAGGCGGCATCGAAGCGGCCGGGCGTCACGGCTGCCTTGGCGTCCCGCGGCGCTTCCCCCTTCCAGACGCCCAGCGTGGCCTCCAGTTGCGCAAGCAGCCGCTCGCGCTCCGGCAAATCGCCCACCAGCACCAGCACCGCTTCGCCCGGCAGAAACGAGGCCCGCAGCATCCGCACGAGGTCTTCCCGTTCGATCGCCGCGATGTGTTCCGGTTCCGGGCTGGTTACCGCGTAGGGATGCCCATGGAACGCAAGCTCATACATCTTCGCATCGGCCCAATACCCGGCTTCGGAACGCTCCACCATCAGCTCGTGCATGCGGTTCTGTTTCCGCAGTGCAAGTTCATGCAGGGGGAATTCGCTCCCCAGCAGGCACTCGGCAAAGAGTGGAAGGAACGGCTCAAAAGCGTCTTCGAGCACGGTGCCGACGCCCACAAAGAAATCGTCGGAGGAAGCGAAATGAAACTGCGCGCCCAACTGTGCGCTCGCTTCGGCGAGTTCTCGCGCGTTGTGCCGGGCGGTGCCATCGGTCATCATCGCGGCCGTGATTTCAGCGATGCCCGTGCGGGAAGCGGTGTCCCTTTTGTTTCCGCCGGGCAGACCGAGCCGCAGGCTGATCGAAGGAAACCGCGGGTCGTGAAGCAGCGCCACTCGCAGCCCGTTCGAAAGCAAGGCTCGTTCAAACCGGGGGATACGCACACGAGGGAATTCCGTGGAGATGGGCGGTGTATTCTTGTCGGTCGTTTTCATGCGGTTTCTCCCTGTGCGCCGTCCGCTTCCGTATTCATCGCCGCGGGCACGACCTGCAGCACCGCGATTTCATCCGGCCTGAACAGGCGCCGCGCCAGATCCTGGATTTCCTCGGCGCTCACCGCCAGCAGGCGCTGCATATCGCGGTTGATCAGATCCGGGTCCCCGTCGAAAAGCATGTAGCGGCCCAGGGTGGTCGCGCGGCTCAGGCAGCTCTGCATCTGCGCCACACGGCTTGAACGAATCATCGTACGCGCGCGTTCGAGCTCCGCTCCCCCCACGCCATCGGCGGCCAGCCGATGGAACTCCGCCTCCACCTGCCCGCGCACTTCCTCCGCCGTCACCGCGGGGTTGTGCAGCAGGAAGACCGCGTAGCGGCCCGGTTCCCGGTAATCCATCGTGGAAGCGAACGGCCAGCCGAGCGACGCCTCAAACTGAATCACGCTCTGCTTCTCTTTCACCAGCGCCTGGAACAAGCGGCAACTCTCGCCGGCGGTGAGAAGGATATCGAGCAGCACCAGCGTGAAGTAATCCGCGGAGCGGCGGGCCGGCCCCGGATAGCCGAGCACCAGCCCCGGCACCTGCGCCAGCGCGTCCACCACGCGGCCCCGCGCGGGCGGCGCGGGTGAAGGCTCATCGAGGGCCGGACGCCTCGGCTGCGGCTGCGCGGGGATGTCCCCAAAATAGCCTTCCGTGAGCCGGCGCGCCTCTTCGGGGTCGAAGTCTCCCGAGATCACCAGCACGGCATTATTCGGCGCGTAGTAGGTGTGAAAGAACGCGTCCACGTCTTCGACGCTTGCTGCGTCCAGATCCTCAAAGGAACCGATCAGCGAATGCGTGTTCTGCCAGTTGGAATAGGCCAGTTCCGGCCAGCGCTCCAGCAGCGCGGTTGCGTAAGGCTGGTTGTCGAAGGACATCAGCCGCTCCTGCTTCACGGCATCCCGCTGATTGTCGAGATTTTCCTGAGTCACCGCAAGGCCGCGCATACGGTCCGCTTCCAGCCAGAGGCCCAGAGCCAACTGGGTGGAGGGCATCACTTCGAAGTAATCGGTATAGTCCCAGTGCGTGGACCCGTTCATGGTGCCGCCGTTGGATTCGATCAACTGGAAATGCATGCCCTTGGGCGCATTGGTCGAGCCCTGAAACATCATGTGCTCGAAGAGGTGCGCGAAGCCGGTCTTGCCCGGCACTTCCACGCGGCTGCCCACATCGAACACCAGATAAATGGCAACCACCGGCACGGCGGTGTCGCGAGAGAGAACCACACGCAATCCGTTTGGCAGCGTGAAGGATTCCACGGGGATTTGAAAATCTTTCAATGGGTTGTCCTGTGTACCGAATTTGCGGGCGCGGCCCGGCGACCCGGCGAACGTCCACGGCCTTGTGCCGCGGCCCTTGCGCTACAAGGTCTCCACCCGCCTCACCGTCACTCGTCCCAGTATCTCCTCCGTCTCTACGCGGTTGGCGAACTCAAGGCCGGGCTTCATCGAGGAAGCCGTGCCCGCAGCCACGCCCCAGCGCACGGATTCCACGGGGTCATGCCCTTCCTGCATCGCCCATGCGAGCGCCGCCGCCAGCGCATCGCCCGCGCCCACCGGCGAAACCGCATCCACCCGGGGAGGTTCCACCTCCCAGGTCCCCTCCGCCGTCGCCAGCACCGCGCCGCGGCTGCCGATCGAAAGCACGACATTCGCGGGGCCCATCTGCTGGATGCGCTTCGCCGCCGCCACGAAATGCGTGCGCGTGATCAGCACCGTGTTCAGAAGCCGCTCGGCCTCGCGCTGGTTCGGAGTCACCACGAACGGGCCCGCCTCCAGCCCCTCCTGCAGTTCCTCGTCGTCCGCGTCGAGCAGCACCTTCACGCCCGCCGCCTTGCCGAGATACACCATCGCCCCGTACAGCGTGCCGCTCACTTCGCGCGGCAGGCTCCCGCAAATCATCAGCCACGAAGCGAAGGGCAGATGCGCCTTCACGGCCCGCTCGACGGCCTGCACCTCCTCTTCGGTCAAGGCCGGCCCGCGCTCGTTCAGCTTGATCGTGAGGCCGGTGCGGTCAATGAGGTTGAGATTGGTGCGGATTTCCCCGGCGAT
>JBDIBK010000153.1:0-8954 GCA_039812845.1 Bryobacterales bacterium | reverse complement strand
GTGACGGGCACGCGCTTCTTTCCGGTCTTGCTCGAAGGGTCCGGGATCTCCAGGAAGGTCTTGCGCTGGGGGTCGTAAACCACGGCGGACTCCGGCACCAGCATCACGTCCTTCTTCTCCTCCAGGATGATCTCGGCATTGGCCGACATGTTCGCCTTCAGCTCGCCGCTGGGGTTGGCGATGGAGACGCGAACCTCAAACGTCGTCACGTTGTCTTTCTCCACGCCCAGCGGGGAGATCTTGGTGACCTTGCCCCCGTACTTCTTGTCCTTGAACGATTCAACGACAATCCGGGCCGGCTGGCCGAGAAAGACCTTGCCGATGTCCGCTTCATCCACCTTGCCGAGGACGTAGACGTCGCTCACGTCGCCCAGCGTGAACACGAGTGTGGCCTGCGAGCCCAGCACCAGGATGGACGATACGGCGTCGCCCACCTCCACGTCGCGGGAAAGCACCAGGCCGTCCATCGGGCTGACGATGGTGGAATTGCGGAGATCTTCTTCATTGCGTTCGAGCATCGCCTGATACTGCGCCACCTGGGCGTTGGCTTTCGCCACTTCCGCCCGGCTGACGCCCACGCTGCGCTGGGCCATCGCCTGCCGGTTCAGCGCCATCTGGTACAGGCGCTCTGTCTCCTCCATGGCGTTCCGGGCGATCAGCTTCTGCTCAAAAAGCTCCTTTGATCGGTCCACATTGCTCTTTAGAAAAGGAATCTCGGGGTTCTTCGCTTCCACCTGGTTGCGCTGCAAAGAGGCTTCGGCCGCTTCGAGCGCCGCGTTCGCCGCCATGAGCGCCGCCTTGGCTTCCCGCACCCTGGCGTGCAGTTCTTCCTTGTCGAGTTCGGCCATCAACTGGCCCTGCTTTACCCACTCGCCGTAATCCACGTACAGCTTCTTGACGATGCCGCTGGCCTTCGATTTCACTTCCACCTTGGTGAGGGGTTCGATCTTGCCGGTGGCAACGACGGAACGGGCGATGTCGCCCTTCTCCACCTGGCTGAGCTTGGCGGGATCGATCGATGGACTGGAGCGGAAAGCGAAAGAAGCCGCCACGCCTCCTGTGATCAGAATAGCCAGTACAACGACGCCCCAAAGCCAGCGCCGCTTCCTTCGTCTGCCAGAGGATCCGTTTGTAGGCATGCTTCGTTCCCTTTCCGCTGCGAGTGCGGAAACGGCCGCCTTGCGCGGAAGTCATTCCAGTCGGCCGTCTCGCAGGCTCGTTCTGGGGAGGAATACGGGAATTGGGGGAAATTGTTCCGCGATGCAGCGAAATTTTTTGTGTCAGCCGCCGGCCAGCGAGAGAGGCGCGCCTCGGCGGGCGAGTTCGGTTTCTTCAATCCAGTGCAGGATGAGTTCGTTCACCCAGAAGCGGGGCTGGCTGCGTGCGATGAAGCCCATGTGCCCGCCGTGCGGGGCGCGGATGAAGCGGATATGCGGGTTCTGGGTGACCGCCGGCTGGTCGTAGAGGGAAACCGGGATGAAGGGGTCGTCTTCGGCATGCACCATCAGCATCGGAATGCGCACGTCGCCCAGGAAGTTCTGGGCGGATTCGCTGGCGTAGTAGTGGGCGGCGTCGCGGAAGCCGCCGAGGGGCGCCACATAGGCGTCGTCGATGGCCCAGATGGTGCGGATCCGGTCGATGCCGTCGAGCGACAGGAGATCGGGCATAAGCGCATGCTTGCGCCGGATGGTCCGCTTCATGCGGTAAACGAATTGCCACTGATAGAGGCAGTTCGAGGGCTCCTGCACGCAGCGGGAGCAGGCGGCGAGGTCAATCGGCGTGGAGATCGCGGCCACTCCGGCGAGAAGCTGCTTCGCGCTTTCTCCAAGCACGCCGGCCAGCTTCGACACCTGGTTGCCCCCAAGCGAGAAGCCGGCGAGATAGATAGGAAGCGGCTCTCCGGGCAGGCTGCGCAGATGCCTCAGGAAGCACTCAATATCGACGGTAAGCCCGGAATGATAGAGCGTGCGGCAATACGCTTCCGTGCCTCCGCAGTTGCGCATGTTCATCCGGTGCGCGGCGAATCCGTTCACCAGGGCGTGCTGCGCGAGGCTGCGCATGTAGCTGCCGTCGCTGTTGCCTTCAAGGCCATGCACAAGCACCATGTGCCCGCGCGGAGCGCCCTCCGGCTGCTGGCTAACGACACGCACCTTCACACCCGGTTCCGTCTCAAACAGACGGTCGTGCACCGGAAAGCGCGCCTCGTCCAGATGCGCCCGTATCGCCACCGTCGCCAGCGTGGCAAGGTGCCCGTTCCGGAACATGGGCTGGAAGGAGATCAACTCTCAGTGTAAACCGCCCGGATGCAGGTTCGCCGTCTCTGCCGCTACGCGCTGGCGACGGAGTCGCCACCAGCGACGCACCGCACGAATGACAGCCACGAGCGCTCCTGGAGAGGTTCGCTGCCGCCCTGGGTGGAGAACTGTGGTGATCGAGTTTGGACGCCTCACGCGCTCTTGATTCCCCGGAACGTGGCGGGAACCGGAGCGACAAATATCGATTGCGCGCGCCGTTCACGTCGGCGGGTGAGGATTTCGCCGCAGGCTCAGAACCGGTAACGAAGGTTCATATAGTAGCTGCGTCCCTCTTCCGGATAGCCCTCCACCAGAAAGTAGTTGCGGTCGAACAGATTCTGGATCCCCGTTTGCATCTCAATTTGGCGATGCAGGCGGACGGACGCGCTAAGGCCCGCCGAAGCAAAACTGCTTGCGCGCTGGACTCGTCCCGCGTCGTTCGCGTTCCAGCGGCCGCCTTCATAGAGCAGATCGCCAACGAGCGTCACGCGGTCGCCCCACATGTGCGTTGCCGCCGCGTAGATCTTGTGACGGGGTGTGTCGAGCATGATCACCGAGGGCGTCGTCTGGTTGCGGCGGCTCAGGTACGTGTAGTTCGTTGAGAACTGGAGCCGCCGGGTAAGGCTGGTCCGGAAACCCATCTCCCCGCCCAGATAGCGGGCATCTCCCAGGTTGCGCAACTGGTAGACATTGGGCGACACGTAGAACCTCTGCGTCGAACCGGACACGTTGCTCTGGAAAAGGGACACTTCCAGGAACGACCGGAGGCCCACCAGTTGGCTGTATCCAGCCTCGAAATTGTCAGACCGCTCCTCGCGCAGATCGGGGTTGGGCACCGCCTGCCCCATGCGGTAGGAGTAGCGGTCCTTGATGGTGGGCAGCCGTGTCTTGCGCGCATACGTGAAGCGAATCTTCGAGGAATCCGTGAGCGCGTGGAAAAGACCGGCCTGCGGGTTGTAGGACCACACGTCGTTCCGGGGGAACGGCTGCACCACGCCGGAGACTATGTTCTGTGCATTCCGCACATCCAGGCGGTCCGCGCTGAAGCCGAGGATGGCCGTCGTCCGGCCGGTGAGTTCAACCGTGTCCTGCACACCGAAGGAATAGGTTTGGTCGCGGAATGTGCGCTGCGCTTCGCCAAGGTTGCCCTCGCGATGGGTATCGTCCTTGAAGTAGAACGATCCCTTGACGGTTTGGCGGCGGCCTAATTTGGAGCCGAATTCCGTGGTGGTTCCGTAGGTGTCGTCATCGTAAGGGCTGATGAACGAAGACGGGCGCGTCTGGCTGTTGTAGTTGGCGTTGTCGTAGGCGTAAATCACGTTGTCGAACTTGTCGTAGTAGAGGCGCGCGCGAACGTAACCCGTTTCGCCGATGGACTTGTTTCCAATGAAATAGAAGCTCTCCTTGTCCCATTTCGGCCACTGCCAGTATCGCGGCCTCACGGCCGGGTCAGTCCCCGCATAGGGAGGGTTCCCTTTCTCCCCGGTCTGCTTCGCGTAAGTGAACGAATACTGATCGCTTGCATTGGGCGTCCACGCGGCGCGGATGCGGCCTTTGTTGTCGGTCTGGTATGCGTTCCGGCGGTGGCGGTCCGGCTGCCGCGGAGTCGGCTGAAAATCGCCGGAAAGAGGGAAACTGTCGCTGCTGAGCCAGGCGAAGCCGCCTTGCAGCCAGAACTTGTCAAAGCGCGTGCCGGCGTTGAGGAAGCCATGCACCCGATCTCCGGATGCGTATCCGGCCCCGAGGTCCAGGTTCAGCTTTCTTGTTGGCTCTTTGGAAATCATATTGATCGCGCCGCCGATGGCGTTGGGCCCGTATAGGGGCGATGTGAAGCCCTTGGCCACCTGGATCTCGCTCACGTCGTAGGCAAGAAAGCGGTCCAGATCCGCGTAGCCGTCGTAGGGAACGTAGATGGGGATTCCATCCATGTAGAGCGGCACCTGGCGGAAGTCGAAACCGCGAACAAACACGCCGCGTTCGTTGCGCTGGCCGGTCCGCTGAATGGTCACGCCCGGGATCAGGTTGAGCGCATCCGCCATCTTCGGAAGATTGTGCAGCCGGTATTCGGATTCGTCCAAGGACGCGGCTGTCGGCACTTGTGCCGCGCTTGCCGTGACGTTCACCTCGATGCGGCCCGCGTTGAAGACGCCTCCGGGGCGGTTGCGCTCCGCCTCTTCAAGAGCCGCGCGCAGCTTCGAGGCGTATTGGGCGAGCGCCATCCGGTCCGGCGCCCCTCCGGGAAACTCCGGGAGCTTGAAGCCGCTGTCCGGCCGGCCGCTAAGCCGCCGGGAAATCTCCCCGTGCAGGGAGCGCAGATCTGCGCCGGCATCCTCGTTTGCCGCGAAGCGGGCTCCAATCCGCTGCAACTCGGTCAGCCATTCAATAACGGGGCCTGTCCGCCCGGAACCCGCGCCGAGGCTGGAGAGCGCGAGCAAAAGGAGAAGCGGAATGATTCGCGTCATGTGCAGCGGACGCGACGATGTATTGTAGACAGTACTATGCACGAATGTCATGTTAGCATGCTATAGTCATGCATACGCGACTCGATGCGAAGTTTCTTGCCGCGAGATCAAAGCCCCAGCCTTAGGATCCAGGGCCGGGCGCTGGCGGGAAACCCGGGATCGCCGTGGAAGTGAGGTTGAGATGCTGAGAAGACATTTCTGGCTGGCCGTTCTTTTCGCCGCGGTGTCGCTGTGCGGCCGGGAAGCGGTGCCTTCGGTGCGAGTGACGGGCGCGGTGAAGCAGCCGCTTGCGCTGACCGCCGATGTTCTCGGCAAGATGCCGCGTGCTTCGGTAAAGACCTCCAACAACGGCATGGAAACCGTGTACCAGGGCGTGTGGCTGCATGAGATCTTGCGGCGCGCGGGCGTCCCGATGGGAGAGAATCTGCGCGGGAAGGCGCTGGCGAGTTGCGTTCTGGCGCGAGCCGAGGACGGATACGAAGTCGTCTTCTCCCTCGGCGAGTTGGACCCGGATTTCATTGACAACGAGGTTCTCCTCGCCGACACGGCCAACGGCCGGCCGCTTTTCGGGGCCGACGGGCGTTTCCGTCTGGTGGCTTCCAAGGAGAAGCGGGGCGCGCGTTCGGTGAGGATGCTCACCCATCTGGAAGTGGTAACGCTGAGGAAATAGCCGTGTGCAAGGCGCCTGCCGGGCACCGCCGAGGGCGGGCGACGAATCCAGACATACGGGGAGGAAGCTGACGATATGATGCGCCGCCTTGCAACGGCCACCCTGGCCGCCGTGATGGCGCTCTCCGCCGCCGAGTGGGAGTGGAAGCTCCCTCCAGGCTTTCCGCGCCCGGCGGTGCCGGCGGAGAATCCGATGAGCGCCGCCAAGGTCGAGCTGGGCCGGCATCTCTTTTACGACACGCGGCTGTCCATAAACGGCAAGCAATCCTGCGCGAGTTGCCACCGGCAAGAACTGGCCTTCACCGATGGCCTGGCCCGTTCCGTGGGCACCACCGGGGAACGGCACCCCCGTTCCAGCATGAGCCTGGTGAATATCGCCTACGCGCCGGCATTGACATGGGCCAACCCGGCCCAGCGCGAACTGGAGAGCCAGGCCCTGGCACCCATGTTCGGCACGGAGCCGGTGGAACTGGGGCTGAAGGGCCAGGAAAAGCGGACCCTAAGCACCCTCCAGAAGGACCAGGCATATCGGCGGCTCTTCTCCGCCGCGTTCCCCGGCGATCCGCGGCCGTTTTCCATCGGCAATATCACACGCGGGCTTGCCGCGTTTCAGCGGACCATCGTCTCGGCTGGATCGCCCTACGACCGCTACCGCTACGGCGGAGACCTAACCGCGATTTCGGAGGCGGCGAAGCGCGGGGAGAAGCTGTTCTTTTCGGGCGAGAAGGCCGGGTGTTCCCAATGCCATGGGGGCTGGAACTTCAGCGGAGCCGTGCGCCATGAAGGCGATCCGGAGGCGGAGGCGGTGTTCCACAATACCGGGCTTTACCGCGTCTATCGCGCACCGAACAACGGGATCGAGGAGCATACGGGAAAACCCGAAGATTCGGGAAAATTCCGTGCACCCACGCTGCGGAACATTGCCGTCACCGCGCCCTACATGCACGATGGGAGCATCGCGACGCTTGCCGAAGCGATCGAGCACTACGCCAAAGGCGGGCGCGCCGGTGCGAATCCGCGGACGAGCGCCATTCTGCATCCGCTCGCGCTGAGCGAACGGGACAAGGCGGATCTGATCGAATTCCTGCGAAGCCTCACCGACGAAGAGGCGCTGGGGGATTCCCGCTGGAGCAACCCATGGCGGTGAGGAGTCGCGGGCGCGGCGTTCAGTCCTTCTGGAGCATCACTTCCGTGGACTTGACGACCGCTTTCACGGTGTCGCCCTTCTTGAGGCCCAGTTCGTCCACGCTCCGCCGCGTGATGACGCTCTCAATGAGATTCTTGCCAACGCGTACCGTGACGTGCGCCATGACATCCCCAAGCTGGATCTCGACAATCTTCCCGCTAAGCTGGTTTCTCGCTGACAATGGCATACCCGCCATTATGCCATCGGCGGCACGCACAACAAGCGACGCCGCGGGCCGGCACTTTTTCCTTTAGGAGTTTTCCATGCGCTTTACGTTAATAAGAAATGCACTGTTTCTGGCCCTGATCGCTTGCTCCGCTTTCTGCCAGGGGCAATCCGCCCCAAAGGGCCGTTTTGTGATAGTCGGCATGGGCACGGCTCCAGACCTGATGACGATCCGGGCACAAAGGGCCGTGGCCGGTGCCGATGTGCTTACCGCCGAGGAAGGTGCTATCAAGGCGATGTGGGCTGACCTGGCTGAGGGGAAAGAGGTCTGGGAATGGCCCCGCGGCATCCGAAGGTTCTACGGTGCGGACACAAAGGCAATCAAGGATCCCGCCCTGCGCGCTGAAGCCCTTCGTGCCGAGAAGATGCGCCGGGATCTGGCGAAAAAGATTGCCGGCGCGGTGAGAGCCGGGAAGACGGTCGCTTGCCTCCAGGGCGGCGACCCGATGATGTACGGGATGACGCTGTTTCTGGAAATCCTGCCGGACGATGTGCCAACCTCCGTGATCCCGGGAATCGGAGCTTTCCAGGCGGCCAGCGCCGCCCTGAAGAGCAGCCCGCCCTATGGCTACGACACGAGCGCGGTGATCCTCACCATGGATGACTGGCCGGGCCGCGCCGATGTCAACGAACAGCTGATGGCCGCCGGCAGCACGATGGTCTTCTATACAATGAACCTCGATTACCCGCGGCTGCTCGCCCAACTGAAGCGCCACTACCCGCCGGAGACGCCCATAGCGGTGGTTTGCGACGCGGGCGATTCCTCTCGGGAACGCGTCATCCGAAGCACCCTTTCCGCCTTCTCCGGCCGCCAACTCTACCGCGAGTTGCCCGTCAACCGGCATATCCTGTTCGTGGGCAAGTTTCTTGAAGCGGGGCAGGCCAGGAAAGATCTGATGCCGAGCATCGTGCAGCCTGAATAAGTGCCCTCGAGCTGCGGCCGCGGGAAGAGGCGTCCTCCGGGCCAAGCCCAGCGCATGCCGCGTTGCGCGCTCACACAGAGCGGCGCGCTTGACGGAAGAGGGCGCTCGCGCTAATCTCGCGTTTGGCCGTCCGAGTCAGCGGCGGATTCGAGTTTGGGAAGGGGCTAGCTCATACACCGTGGATTCGAATCTCTTGCTGGTTGGAATTGTCATCGTCGTTGCGCTGATATTTGACTACATTAACGGCTTTCACGACGCCGCGAACTCCGTCGCCACGATCGTCGCGACAAAGGTGCTTTCCCCGTTCCAGGCGGTGGCCTGGGCCGCGTTCTGGAACTTTATCGCCGCGGTGGGCGCGCTTTTCCTGGGAAGCAAGGTCGCGAAGACGGTGGGCAGCGGCTTGGTGGATCTGGCCTATGTCACGCCCCACACCATTCTGGCCGGGTTGACGGGCGCCATCGTGTGGAACCTGATTACCTGGTGGAAGGGCATTCCCAGCAGTTCCACGCATGCGCTGTTCGGCGGCTACGCGGGCGCGGCGATGACCAACGCCGTTCTGCAAGGGGGCATCGGGGACTGGTTCGCGCCCATCATCCTGGGTGAAATGCCAAGCTGGAGCAACCCGTATCCCACCGGCTGGATATCCACGATCGCGTTCATATTCCTCGCCCCGCTGCTGGGCGTTGCGCTGGGCCAGATTTTGATGCTTGGGGTGCTCTGGGTGGCACGGAGGTGGGATCCCACCAAGACGCAGCATCACTTTCGACGTCTGCAACTGTTTTCGGCGGCGATTTTCAGCTATTCCCACGGCGCGAACGATGCGATGAAAACCGCGGGGATCATCACGGGCGTCCTGGTGACGTCGGGCTATCTGGCGAGTTTTGAAGTCCCCATTTCGGTGATTTTTGCCGCGCACGGGGCGATCGCGCTGGGCACGCTGAGCGGGGGATGGAAGATCATCCACACCATGGGCAGCCGCCTGACGAAGCTGAAGGCGCCCGGCGGCTTCGCGGCGGAAACGGCGGCGGCGACGTCGATCCTGTTCTCCACGGAGCTGGGAATGCCGGTAAGCACAACGCACACCATCGCGGGCGCGATCGTGGGGGTGGGCAGCTTGCGCAGAAGGAAGGCCGTCCGCTGGGCGCTCACGCAGGAGATCCTCATTGCCTGGCTGCTGACGATTCCGGCCTCGGCG
>JBDIBK010000152.1:0-9441 GCA_039812845.1 Bryobacterales bacterium | reverse complement strand
TCCGGGGGACTCGAAGGCGGGCCTAGGACTTGACGCCGGGCATCTCCCAGCCCTTGCGGTAGCGCGGCTTGAGCAGCGCGTTCGCTTCTTTGTTGTTCGTGATCTGCATGCGGGCGGGGTCGTAGGTAAGTTTGCCCTTGTGGCGAAGGGCGATCACCCCGAGCAGCATCCACTCGACAAAGGGGGCGGCGATGTCAAAATTCGAACAAGCCGGATCTCCGCCCTTGGCGGCGCGAATGAAATCGCGCATGTGGCCGGGCGAGCGGGTAAGCAGCGGCGGCGGCATGTGGTAATCGTCCATCTTCTGGGACGGAACCAGGCGCGTGATCTCGCCGTAGGTGCCGGTGGTGATCATGCCCTTGTCGCCGACGAAGAGGCTGCCGTCGGGGCGGGGGAAGCGCAGCGGCTCCGTAGCGGCCTTGAGCTCCGCCCAGTGCTCCTTGTCGAAAACGCGGCCGGGGGAATGGAACTCGAAGCCCTCGCGGCGCATCCCGCCAAAGCCCTGCGGGCGGCGGCCCGTTCCGGCCGCGGCCGGGGGACGCGGAAGCGACGGCGGGTCTCCAATCCATTCGCCCTCGGGGACGCCGGCGATCTTCGGGCTTTCCTTGAGGCCGTCGTACCAGTAAATCTTGAGCGCGGGCATGTCCCCATAGGGAGCGAAGTCAAAGCGGATCACCGAGGCCTTGGGGAACATGAACGGGCTGGGGCCCTCGATTTTTTCGCACTCGACGCCAACCACCTGCCGCTGCGAAAGATGCAGGGCCATGTTGGGAGCGCCGAGGATATGACAGGCCATGTCGCCGAGAGCGCCGCAGCCGAAATCGTAAAAACCGCGCCAGTTGAACGGCGCGTAGAAGAAGCCGCCATTGGGGTCCGGTTCCGTCTTGCCGTTGGCGGTGAACGGACGGCTCTCCGCGGTGCCCAGCCAGAGGTCCCAATCGAACGTGGACGGGATGGGGTCCGGCTTGGGAATCTCCGTCAGCCCTTGCGGCCACATGGGGCGGTCACTCCAGGCGTGGACTTCCGTAACATTGCCAATCGCGCCGCTCCACACCATCTCCGCGCACTGGCGGGTGCCTTCGTTCGAGTAGCCTTGGTTCCCCATCTGCGTGGCCACTTTGTACTTAGCGGCGGCGGCGCGCAACTGGCGGGCCTCCCAAATAGTGCGCACGAGCGGCTTTTGCACATAAACATGCTTGCCGCGCTCCATCGCCCACATGGCGGCGAGCGCGTGCATGTGGTCCGGCGTCGCGACGATCACCGCGTCGATGTTCTTGCCTTCCTTGTCGAGCATCTTGCGGAAATCTCGGTGACGGGATGCATTCGGATAACGCTCAAAGGTGCGGGCCGCGCGGACGTCGTCCACGTCGCAGAGCGCAACGATATTCTCCGTGGGGGCGGCATCGGCCAGATTGGAACCGCCCTGGCCTCCCGAGCCGATGGCGGCGAAGTTCAGCTTCTCATTCGGCGATTTGTAGCCCATCGCCTTGAGGGAGGCGGCACTGCCGAAGCCTCCGGTGGGAATCGCGCCTGCAAGCAGGGTTCCATAGAAAAAGTATCGTCTGGTGAAAGCCATTTTCCATCTCCTGAGACGGGCGGACGGGCATTGCCCGTGCCAAAGCGAGAAGCCAGAGCGTGGGCTACGCGAGGCAGCTCTTTACATAGGCGAGGCATTTCTTGGCCTCGGCGATAATATCCGAGCCCTCGGGAATAGGGTACTCCAACTCCAGGTTGGCGGGAAACGGATATTTCTCCGCCTTCATCAACTGCAGAACCTGGCGGATGGGGGTATCGCCGGTTCCCCAGACGGCGACATTCGGGCCGTGATTTTTCTTGCGGTCCTTCACGTGGAGATTCGTGATCTTGGCATGGTGCTTGCGGATGAAGGAAACGGCGTCGTATCCGGCGGCGGTGAAGTGGCCGATGTCGAGATTGACGCCGTTGTACTTTCCATAAGCCATGAGGGTGTCGTAGCTTTCGAGGGTGGCCGTCTGATTCGGGTCGTTGGTGGCATCGTGGCCGTGATAGCCCACGAGCAGCTTATGCCGGTCGGCGACGGGGGCGATGCGCTTGGCCATGGTCAGGGTAGTGCTGGTGGTGATGGCCTTCGCGCCAAGGCCGCGAGCCATCGCGAAACCATACTCGATATCGTCGTCGCTCATCGAATCCCGCATGTTGTAGCAGAGCAGGGAGAGCGCGACGCCCGCGTCGTCAAATTTCTTCGTCACCGCTTTCCATGTGCCGGGACCGGTGGATTTCCGCCATTCAGCGATTCTGGCCTCGGCCGCTTTGCGCTCCGCAATCTGCTCCGGCGTGGGTTGGGGCCGAGGGCCGGGAGCGCCGGAGGCGCTGGTTCGGGGCGCGGGCCGGAACACGGGCATGGGAGGAGCGCCTGCCAGTGCCTCGCAATGGTTCGACATCAATTCCGCCTCGCCCAGGCCGATCTCCACATAGGCGCGGATGATGGCTTCGGGGTCCGGCGCGGCAATGCGGTTGAAGCTATAGGTGATGGCCCCAATCCGGACGCCATTGATTTTGGAATTGATCTTTGTCGCGCCGAGCGCGCCGGCAGCCGGCACGGATGCGAACGCCAGCCTGCCAAAATCCCGCCTGTTGATGTGCATGTCGAACCTTCCTGGATTAGAGGATGCCTCCGCCCTGGCGGCAATGGGAACGGATCGCACACCGGTGGCGGAGCACGCGTAACATCGGTTAGGCGCACCCGCATGGGCGATAGTTACGGCTCGCGTCCGCGATTCGCGGAGATCGCTCGATTTGCATGGGATGCTCGGGAAGCGAGGCGGTTCGGCATTCCGCGCAAGAAAGCCGCCCCCTCAACGCGTCCCGTGGTGGAGGCGGAACACGCGGGCCGCATGGGGCTGCAATTCCAATAACAGGTGGCCGCCATAAATGCCGACGGGCGCATCGGTCCAGAAATCGGAGGCCGCGGATGCTCCCTTGGTATCCACGGAAAGGGACTCCACGGTTTCTCCCCAATTGAAGAGGAACAGCAGTTCCGTATCGCCGTGCCACAGGCGGCCTTCCTGAAGAACGGGGTCGAATGCGGCGGCCTTCCCGGTGGGCGGGCTCAGCTTGCGCAGGAGCGCGAGGCGTTCCGGCGGCAGTTTGGGCAAATCGTCCCCGGCAAGCAGCAAACCGCCGCTCGCAAGAAGGGATGCCGCGTGGAAATGCACTTCGTTCTCGCTCAGTTCGCTCCGCAGCAGCGCCACATCCGGGTCGTTCCACCAGAGCCTGCCATTCTGCCAGCCGCGCCGCAGATTCTCCCTGGCCGTGCGCCGGATACGGGGCCAGCTTGCCCCGATATCGCCCGACGACCGGGACCCGTGAATCAGACCCAGGGACGGCCACAGCGGGTGATTGCAGCCAAGAAGGAAGGCATCCCCGGCGCCACGGCGAATGGCTTCCATCCCGCGCCGGTAGGCCTCAATGCGGGTGGCCCTGGGATCGGACAGGCGGCCTTGGGGCAGGACGCCCCAGAAATTCGCGTCCAGCTTGAAGTAGCGGACGCCCCACTCCTCCCGCATCGTGCGGAACACCGCCTCCAGGTGGCGCTGGACGGCGGGGTTCGTGCCATCGAGCGCATACCAGGGTCCCCGCCGCCAACCGCCAAAGCTAACCCGGTACGAGGGGAGCGGCCGGCCATCCGCTCCGGACATGAACCAATCCGGATACTCCTGAAAGACTTTGCTGCTTGGTTCGGCAATGAACGGAGCCACCCAGATGGCGGGCTCGAAGCCGCGCTGCCGGATCTCGCGCAGGACGGCGCGGACATCGCCCCCAAAGGCCTGTCCGGTTTCGAGCCAATCCCCCATGGCAGCCTGATAGCCGTCGTCGATCTGGATATAGCGAAGGCTGGGGATCTCCCTGGCGATGAACTCCAAATTCGACATCACCTGATCGGCGGTGACGCCGGGACCGAAGCAATACCAACTGCACCAGCCCTGGGGCGGTTCCGGCCCGAAGATGGGCGGGTGGCTTTCACGCAGGGCATCGGCCAGTGCCGCGTAGGCCTGGGCGGGCTCGTATCCTTCAAAGACGCGGAAGCCTTCCAGTTCCACCGTTTCCCCTGGGGCGATTTCGAGACCATCGAGTTCAAGCGCGATTTCGAGCCTCTCGGGGCGGACTTGAAACTTTCCGCAGAAACGGCGGCAGGACGTAAAGGCCATCAGCGGACTGCCCGTTGCGGGAAACTGAAAATGCAGCAGGTTGTAGCCCGTGAAGGCACCTTCGGGAGAAGGAAGCCGGTAGTGTCTCGCGTCCGTGTAGCCCCCGATCTGCTCCGGCTGCGCGACCGTGCCCCCGGTTTGGGAGAGCATTTGAAAGCCCTCGGTATAGATGGGCGTGTTTCCCGGCAGGCCGTGCGCGAAGGCGAAGGCCCAAACATCGCCCACGCGCACCGCCGCGGTGCCCTCGTTTCGCAAGCGCAGCATGCATTGGCCCTGCCGCCAATCGCGCTCAAGCTTCAGGCCATCGAGCGGTTCGTGGCGAATGCCGAAGACACGCCACTCCGACGCACGCAGCAATCGCATCCAGTGGCCCCCAGCGCCGCAGGAGCTGAGCGCTGGCATGCCGGCCGCCACACCGGATGCCGTCAGGAACGCGCGGCGGGAAAGGGAAGGGGTCTCCATCGCGAACAAACCTGGAAGCATTGTTTCATACTCCGGCGATTGCGCCGGTTCGCCGGAGCCTCACGCCCTTGGGAGTGCGATTCGATGAGCGCGCGACGAGGCCCTCTCGCGGCACTCAATGGACAAAGTTGGCGTCGGTCTTGTCAAAAGCAATAGCCGAGTTATATCTTTGAGAAAGTGGCATGAACCTCACCCTTCAAACCGATTACGCATTCCGCACCATGATGTTTCTGGCGGTGAAGGCGCCGGAACTTGCCACCATTCAGGAAATTTCCACGCATTACAAGATCTCGCGCGGCCACCTGATGGTGATCGTGAACAAACTGGGGAATCTCGGCTACCTCGATACGGTCCGGGGCCGCGGAGGCGGCATCCGGCTGCTGCGCCCCGCGAACGAAATCCGCCTTGGAGAAGTTGTGCTGGCCATGGAACCGCATTTCCATCTGGTGGAATGCTTTCAGCCGGAGGCGAACCATTGCCTTATCAGCCGGTCCTGCCGCTTGCGGGGCGTCCTCGATCAGGCGCTGCGGGCCTGGTTTGACGTGCTGAATGGATACACGCTCGCGGACCTCGTGCGAAAAAACGTGGAATTGACAAGTCTGCTGGACGTTTCCGGAGCGAATACGCTCACGGACACCATCAAAGAATCGGCGCGGATGCAATGAGCAGCACTGCACAAACCCCTTCGGCGACGCCACGCTCCGAAACCGCCGCTGCCAGACCGGGCACCGGCATTCCATCGGGAAGCGCCCGGCCTCAACCGGAAACCTTCGCTCCTCTGCCGCGAGAACATGGCGCGTGGAGCCTGCTGCTGCAGCCGTTCGTCATCGCCGTCATCCTGGCCAGATTCTGGGATTGGCGAGTGCTGCCGGCGCTGGCCCTGGTGCTGCTCGGGTTCATTCTGAAGGACCCGCTGGTCGTGCTCGCGCGGCAGCGCTGGGTGTGGCGCGCACCGAATCCGCAGACGCCCGTGGCCGCGCGTTGGCTGGTCTACGAACTGATTGGCATCGCGATCTGCCTTCTGCCGCTGCTGCCCACAACCCCGCTGCTCCCATTTGCCGCGCTGGCACTGGCCGCGCTGGCGATGACCGGGGTGGCGGTGTGGTTCACGCTCCGCAATAAGCAGCGATCGGTGACCCTGCAGATTGTCAGCGCGGGCGGCTTGACAACCTCGGCGCTGCTGGTGGCGCTGCTCGACACTGGGCTCGTCCCCGCGTGGGCGTGGCAGCTTTGGGCCGTCCTCTCGCTGCATGCGGCGGCCGCGATTCTTACCGTACACGCGCGGCTTCGAATGAAGATTGCCGCCAAGGGCAGCGCTCCCAAACGAGGCGCGCCCGACACTAACCCGCGCCGGGCGGCGGCTTGGGCGCAGGCTTCCCAAGTGGGCGCGGCCGGGGTGTCCGTCCTTGCGGGCGCGCCGCTCCTGGCGCTGCCCTTGTTGGTTTCGGCGGCAAGCGGATGGGCGGAGTTGCGCCGTCTTGGCGTGCCCGCCAACCTCGATGAACCGCTGAAGCGCGTCGGCTACCGCGCGCTGGCGGTATCGGTCACCCATGCCCTGCTGCTGATCGGTGCCTTGTGGAGCGCGGCCGCGGCGTGAGTTCCGCCGCCAACCGCCTGCAAGAGCCATTCCCGCCGAGGGCCGTTTCCTCAATTTCAATGAAGCATCCGGCGTGCCACGATCATCCTCAATCTCGGATCGTCTGCGCCACGGCCAGCCACGGTATGCACTCCGCTCTAGTTCGGAGATGCGCTTGGCTTGAGCTTTCGCCGGAAATACTTAAGGAGTTCAAATGAAGAGACTATGGTTCGCCTTTAGCGCCGTATGTATTCTTTCCTTCGCGGTTCTGGGATGGATCGGCGTAAGGATCTATCAGGAGATGCCGCCGCTGCCGGACCGCGTGGTGACCACCGCTGGCGATGTCATGATCCCCAGCGGCGCGATTGCCAGGGGGCAGAATGTCTGGCAATCTCTCGGCGGCATGCAGGTGGGCTCCATCTGGGGGCACGGCAGCTATGTCGCGCCGGATTGGACAGCGGACTGGCTGCACCGGGAAGTGACGTTCGTGCTGGAAGAGTGGGCAACGGCCGAGTTTTCCCAGCCATACGAGAAGCTCTCGCCGGAAAACAAGGCGAAATTGCGCGGGCGTCTGGAGGCGATGTACCGGAGCAACGATTTTGACGCGGCGATGAACACGCTGCGAGTCCCGCCGGTCCGCGCGCGGGCTTTCGAACATTGCCTGAGCCATTATTCGGACGTTTTCATCAACGGACAAGCGGACTACGCCATTCACTCCGGCACCGTGCGCAGTCCGGAACGGATGCGCGAGTTCGCGGCCTTCATCTTCTGGACGGCGTGGTCCGGCGTGGCGCAGCGCCCGAACGATACCGTGAGCTATACGAGCAACTGGCCCTATGAGCCTCTGGTGGGGAACACGCCCACCGGCGACAGCGTAGTGTGGACCGGCGTGAGCATCATCATGCTTCTGGCCGGAATCAGCGCGCTCGCCTGGTGGTACGCCGCGCAGAAGCCGGAGGACGATCATGGCCCTCTTCCCGAGAAAGACCCGCTGGGAAAATGGACGGCTACCCCTTCACAGAAGGCAACCCTCAAGTATTTTTGGGTGGTAACGCTGCTGATACTGGTGCAGATCACGGTGGGCGTCATCACGGCGCACTACGGCGTGGAGGGCGACGGCTTCTATGGGATCGATCTCGCCGACTACGTGCCTTACAGCGTTTCGCGAACCTGGCATGTGCAACTGGGAATCTTCTGGATCGCCACGGCCTGGCTGGCCGCGGGCCTGTTTATCGGTCCGCTGGTGAGCGGCCACGAGCCGAAGTACCAGCGGCTGGGCGTGAACGTCCTGTTTGGCGCATTGCTGCTTGTCGTGGTGGGTTCCATGGCCGGGCAGTGGATGAGCGTGATGAACCGTCTCTCCGACGATGTGTCGTTCTATTGGGGCCACCAGGGCTATGAGTATGTCGATCTCGGGCGCGGCTGGCAGATTCTGCTCTTCATCGGATTGCTTCTCTGGCTCCTGCTGGTGATCCGCGCGATAAAACCGGCGCTGAAGGGGTCGGGAGATCAGCGGCATCTGCTGTGGCTGTTCCTGATTTCCGCGGGGGCAATCGGCCTGTTCTACGGGGCGGGCCTCACCTGGGGACAGCATTCGCATCTGTCGATCGTCGAATACTGGCGCTGGTGGGTGGTGCACCTCTGGGTGGAAGGATTCTTTGAAGTCTTCGCCACGACGGTGATCGCCTTCTTCTTTGCGAGGGTCGGCCTGGTGCGCCCGGCGTTCGCGGCGAAAGCGGCGCTGCTTTCCGCCACCATCTTCCTGGCGGGCGGAATTCTGGGCACCTGCCATCACCTCTATTTCTCCGGAACACCCAGCGTGGCCCTGGTCTGGGGGTCCGTGTTCAGCGCGCTCGAAGTGGTGCCACTGACGCTGGTGGCCCATTCCGCGCTTGACGACCTGCGGCGAGGCCGGCTCACCGTCTGGGGCGAACGGTACAAGTGGCCGATCTACTTCTTCGTCTCCGTGGCGTTTTGGAACATGATCGGCGCGGGCTTGTTCGGCTTCATGATCAATCCGCCGATCGCGCTCTACTTCATGCAGGGCCTCAACACGACGCCGCTGCACGGGCATGCCGCGCTGTTCGGCGTCTACGGCATGCTGGGCATCGGGCTGATGCTGGTTTGCCTGCGCGCGATGGACCCCACCAGCCACTGGCGGGAGGGGCTGCTGCGGATGTCGTTCTGGGGACTGAATATCGGCCTCTTCACGATGTGCATCTTCAGCCTGCTGCCGGTGGGTCTGCTGCAGACGCAGGCTTCCGTGGAGCACGGCTACTGGTATGCGCGTTCGGCGGAGTTCATGACCTCGCCGATCATGCAGACCTTTCGCTGGATGCGGGTTCCAGGCGATACGTTGTTCGCGTTCGGGGCGTTCGTGCTGGTGGTGTTCGTCTTCGCCACGCGGGGAGACAGTTCCCGGCTGAGCCACCCCTCGACGATCCCCACGCAATATCCGGACTCGAAGCCGTAGGAACGGAAGCCGGAGCCATTTTCGTGTGGCTCCGGCTTCCCTCCATTGATTGCCCTACCGGGGAATTTCGTACTTTTCCAGGATGGCTTCCCAGCGGCCATGGGCCTGGAGCAGGAGTTCGCACACCTCCCGGACGCCCGATTCGCCTCCCACGCCCTGAGTGACGTAGTGGGCAGCCCGCTTCACTTCCTCTCGCGCGTTCGCCACGGCCACGCCGAGGCCCACGCGGTTCATGAGAACGGCATCGGTGAGATCGTCGCCGACGTAGCAGACTTGCGAGGCCGCAATGCCTTCCTTGGCGAGGATTTCTTCGAGAATCGGCACCTTCTCCACGTGGCCCTGATAGACATAGGCCATCTCCACCTGGGTGGCCCGCTCCACGGTGGCCGGGGACACGCGGCCGCTGATCACCCCGGTGCGAATGCCGTTCCAGGCCAGCCATCGGAGGCCAATGCCATCCTGGGCGGAGAATGCTTTCGTCTCCACCATGCCGCCATCGGGGCCGGGAATGTTATAGAGTTTGCCGTCCGTAAGGACGCCGTCCACGTCCATCAGCAGTAATTTCACGTTGGCTGCGCGGGACAGCGCATCGGCTGGGAATTGCATGAAATCTCTCTTCGCGGGATGAATTCAGGGCGTCCTCTGGAGCAAGAATGGGGGAGCGAGCAAACGGGACGTCCCGCGTTTGAGGATAGCAAACGCATACGATGAGGTTGTCCGACCGCATTCAAATGGAATCCGGA
>JBDIBK010000151.1:0-9449 GCA_039812845.1 Bryobacterales bacterium | reverse complement strand
CCGCCCAGAAGCTGGTAAACCGGCACGCCCAACTGCCGACCCTTGATATCCCAGAGAGCCATATCGACGCCGCTGATGGCGTTGTTCAGCACGGGGCCATTGCGCCAATAGCTGCCGTTGTAGCAGAGCTGCCAGGTGTCGTCGATGCGGTCCGCCGGACGGCCCACAAGCAGCGGTTTGAGGTAGCGTTCCACCGCCGGTTTCACCAGATCGGCCCTCTGCGTAAAGGTGCCGCAGCCGTAGCCGTAGAGGCCCGGTTGGTCCGTAATGACCTTCACGACCACGAGACGCAGACCCTGCGGCGCGGTCTCAATTACCTGAATGTCCTGGATGATCGGCGAGGGCATGCCTCGCGCGCCCCGGGCGGCCTGCTCTTGCGCCGCGGCCTGCCGCGCACCGGATGCCGTGCCCACCGCCACACCGCCCGCGATCTCTAAGAAATTCCGGCGCTTCATCGGGAACGCTCCTTCCGGGGTCTGCGAGAATACGCGCACGATATCACACCGGGGAACGGTCTGAGCGGGCCGGCCCTATCCCTTGGCAACGCTGACCCTCGGCCGCGTCCCTTGAAGCCTCGCCTAGCGCACGCCCGTTCCGGCAACCTTGCCGGGAGAGACCACGGACGCCGAGTTCGTGACGTTCAGCGGATTCGGAATTCCAGCCGCCTCGTAGTATCCGGGGTTCACCCTCTGCACGATCTGGGCGGTGGGCCGGTTCAGCACATCAAAGAACGGCGTGGGATAGAGCCCGATCCAGAACGCCGCGATCAGCAGCGGCGCGAACACCGCCATCTCCCGCACGCTCAGGTCGGGTAGCAGCGCGTTCTTTTCCTCCACCTCGCCGAACATCGTCCGCTGGAAGAGCCAGAGGAGATACGCCGCGCCCAGAGCGATCCCCAGCACCACGGCGAACGCCCAGCCGAGCGAGACCTCAAAGGCCCCCTTGAGGATGGTGAACTCGCCGATAAACCCATTGAGCAGGGGCATGCCCATCGAACTCAGCGCGGCAATCAGGAAGACGATGGCGAAGAGCGGCATCACCTTGAAGAGCCCCGAATACTCCTTGATCATGCGGCTGTGCCGGCGTTCATACACCACGCCCACAATCAGGAAGAGCATGCCTGTCGAAATGCCGTGGTTTACCTGCTGCAGCACGCTGCCCGCGATCCCGCTGTGGTTGAACGCGAAAATGCCCAGGGTGCAGAAGCCCATGTGGCTCACGGAGGAATAGGCCACCAGCTTCTTCCAATCCGTCTGCATCAGGCTCACCAGCGCGCCATAGAGGATGGCGATGATCGAGAGCGCGGACACAATGCCGACGATCACCGGGTCCCGCGAAGTTTCGGGCAGCAGGGGCAGCGAGATTCGCAGGAAGCCGTACGCGCCCATTTTCAGCAGCACGCTCGCCAGCACCAGACTTCCCGCCGTGGGGGCTTCCGTGTGGGCGTCCGGCAGCCAGGTATGGAAGGGGAACATCGGCACCTTCACCGCGAACCCCAGAAAGAGGCCCCAGAACACGAACCAGCCCCCGGTTCCGCCGAGCGGCACGGCCAGCAGGTCGTTCATATCGAAGCTGTTGAAGCCGGCGGTCTGGAAGTGATGGATGTAGAGCGCCAGGATGCTCAGCAGCATCACGATGCTGCCCACCGAGGTATAGATCAGGAACTTCATCGACGCATAGGACCGGCGCTCCCCGCCCCAAACGGCGATGATCAGATACATCGGGATCAGCACCAGTTCCCAGAACACAAAGAAGAGCAAAAGATCGCGGGTGAGAAACACGCCCAACATCGCGAACTGCAGAAAGAGGAAATTCGCGTAGTACTCCTTCAACCGGACCTGAACGGCGTTCCAACTGGAAAGAATCGCCAGACAGCCCACGACGACGGTCATCGCCACCAGAAGGAAGCTGATGCCGTCCATGGCAATGTGGAAGCTGGTGCCGATGCTGGGAATCCAGGAGAACTGCTGCTCGAACTGAAAATCGCCGGAGTTCTGAAACGCGAACGCCAGCGGCAGGAACACCGCAATCCCCGCCAGGCCGAAGAAATTCGCCGCCGTCCGGATCAGCTTGGGGCGGTCCCCCGGCAACAGCAGCAGCACAAAAAATCCGAGCAATGGCGTCAGAAGCACAACGGACAACATCACTCCCCCTAACACCCGCCCCTTCCCCGCCCAAAAGGCGCGGCGGCGCAAGCAAACCATAGCATAGCAGGGATCAGACTTGTTTGTCTGAATTGAATGCGAAAGTGCGGAAAGCAATTTACCGAAGAACCGCGACGAAAATCCGACTGTGCGAGCCTTTGGCCGACGCGCTGCCAGGAATGGCGGAACCCAAGGGAAGCGAAGCGGAGACCTTCACCGTGGCCCGCCGGAACCAAAGCGGGATCGGCATCGTCTTCCGAGAACGCCCAACCCAACGCCAGAGCGGGGGCCACCATTGCACAGGCACACGCTCGCCCGAGTCTCCACTGGAGCAGTCTGGCGATTCGGGGCTCAACAACCTGGTCACGGTAGCAGGTGAGAGCGGCATTCCCGAGCGCGGATCCTTGACAAGCAGCGTGTCAAAACCTCCATCCCAGTTCACGGATCATCTGCAGGAATGAAATACACTGCAAATTGCGCACTTGGCACACATCGGGGATCTTGGGCGTATCCAGCTTCCCGCGTGGAATTTCACCCGTTACCACAACCGTATCCGGACCAAGATACAGTGCCGTAGCAATCACGAACGGGTCGGCCTTGGAGCGGTTTCGATGGGTATCCACAAGGCGCGGATATTCCGTGAGCAACTCGGAGACCAGTACTTGAATCTCGATCTCGGTTCAGATGACCGCTTCTTTACGATCCTTTAGCCAACCGTGGATGCCATCGTCTTTGTTGGAGAGTTCGAGATAGACTTCTTCAGCGCACTTGAGATCGCCAGACTCCGCGTGTTCCGAAAGCTTATCCCAAAGTGACGGAAACACATCCGCTGGGTAGTCGCGCACCCATCCGTCGAGCCATGCACTGGTATCAACGCAATATATCATGACTCCGAATTGCTTCCACGAAGGAAAGTCTGCTGTCGGATATCAGGAAAATGGATGGGTTTAGCTCCGAGATAGTCCGAAGCCGCGCTTGTGGATATCAACCTCCGGTCATAGGCATCCAGAACCAGCCGCGTGTATCCGCGCCCGCTCGCGGAAACAACGCGCACTTCCCACGGAACCTGGGCGCTGGCGCTCTTGCGAATGTACCAGTCTGCTTTTCCCCATTCCTCGCGTTTCTTGGCGTAGAGGCTTCCCCTTGTCTGATTGAGGACAACCAACCGGCGGAGAATGACTTCCGGGCTTGCTTTCACCCTCTGTGCCAAAAGGCGAAGGGCTTCGTTCTCGCCCCCAGCCGCCTGAGGGTACCTTGCTGCCTCAGTCAGGAAGCCTCGAGCTGGCAGAAGCGCGGCTGCAGCGAAGGCGTTTGCGGCGACCTCAAGAGGCTGTTCCTCCGGTGATCGTGAGCCCTCCATGCGGCTGGTCTGGTGGCCCCCGGCATGCAGAAGGATGTGCGCGAACTCGTGAAGCAGGGAGAAGATGCGGGCATGGGGTGCGTCTTTCGAGTTCAATAGGATGACGGGCAGAGGCTGATCCGGAATGCAGGTGGCGCGCATCTCTTCCAATTGCACTTTGGAAGTCTGAAAAACGAGAACGCCATGAGTTTCCATGGCCGTCCTCCAGGAGTTCAGTGCTTCGTATGGGCCGCTCCAGGCTGTTTGGGCATCCCAGGAAACATTCAGAAGCTGACGTATCCGGCGGCCCGCCGTTTCCGCATCCATTTGAGGCTGAAGCGCCCCTCCGAGGCGCGGCAGCGCTTCCCCGGCCACGCGATAAATCTCCTTCGCCGCTTCCCGGCGGAACACCGCCCAGCGGAGCGCAAGGAGCAACTCCGGAGACTCCCTCCCGGGAACCACGCCCGCCAGACGCCGAAACTCCTTCTGTGCGGAAAAACCCTTGGGCGGTTCGGAGAGGAAAAAGACGGCGAGCGGACGTTTGTAGGTTTCACCAAGCTTGCGCAACTGGGCAATGGTGGGCACATCGGAGCCAGATTCCCAGGCAGCGATTCGTTCCACGTCGAACTTGCTGCGTTCCCCTGCCTGCGCAAGGGACAACCCGGCCGTCTCTCTGGCCCATATCAGAAGACTCGGCTTCACCAATGCTGGGATACTGCGCGACATGCTTGTTTGACTATGACAATGCCTGAAGACCAAAAGGGCACAGGCCATATTGGGCTTTGAGTGTCAGCCTTGAGTGGCAGCCACCACTTTACAGAGTTCCGGGCCGTGAGTGCCAGCCACCGCTCTTCCGGGTTCCGGAAGCGCGAGATTGCGGTGGCCTGCTCGCTAAATGAGTGCCAGCCCCAGGGAGACGCTGCGTTCCCTCGAGGATCAATCACCGAAGTTGCAAATATTTCTTTGCCGAACAATCCTCCCGGATTCAATTCCTTACGAGTCTCCAGCCTCGCGCCGCGCGCTCGATGGTTCAGATTCTTCCTCGCCAACCGGATAATCATTACGCCGGGGAGAACTGCATCCTCGCCGCCCATCCGCGCTTCGCGGTGCATGGGCTTCTTTGACAACCGAACAAACAGCCCAAACGGCACTGTTGCGCGATTCCGGTGACTCCCCGATTGGATCCGCAACCGCCCTGCAAGGCGCGTGCGAAGAGCGATTATCGAAAAAGCGGATTGTCCGGATCGCATCCGGACAAACCGGACAATCCGCAACACCTCCCTTTCGGCCTAACCCACTGCTGGGCAATCACTTAGGAGAAACAGGCCCGCTCCCTTGCGGGCACCATTTTTTCACACCCAGCACTTCCTCTCGTCTCACAATGGAACGGCGAACTGGCTGGGTTCCGGAGAGGCACTCTTCCGGGATGGACAAGAGGCGGACAGAACTGGGGCCACATCCCCCCCAACCCGATCATGGAACGCGTCGATCCGGATATGATCTTTTTCATGCTTGCACGTGCCGGATTGCGATCTCTCCTGTTGTTCCTGGCTTCGGTGGCGGGCGGCCACCTTCTGGCCGCGCCTTGCGAAAGCCTCCTCAAGCTGCGGTTGAAAGACACTTCCATAAGCTTGGCGGAGCGAGTTACCGGGGGGAGTTTCACTCCGCCGGGCGATGCAAGCGCGAAGCCTGTTACCGGCCTGCCCCCCTTCTGCCGGGTGGCCGGTTCGATCGCGCCCACGGCCGATTCAGATATTCGCTTTGAGGTGTGGCTGCCGCTTTCGGGATGGAACGGCAAGTTCCAGGGGATCGGCAATGGCGGATTTGCGGGATACATCGCGTACAGCGGGGGCGGTGGCTTGGGCGGTGCGATCAAGGGCGGGTATGCCGCGGCCTCGACGGATACCGGCCACCGAGATTCCCCCGGTGCCGCCTGGGCGCTGGGCCACCGGGAGAAAGTGGTGGACTACGGCTATCGCGCCATCCACGAGATGACGGTGAAAGCAAAGGCCATTGTGCAGGCCTTCTATGAGTCGCCGGCAAAGCGCGCTTATTTTTCCTCTTGCTCGAACGGCGGCAGACAGGCCCTCATGGAGGCACAGCGCTACCCGGACGACTACGACGGCATCATCGCCGGCGCTCCGGCTAATTTCTTCACTGCCTTGCTGACCGGCTTCATCTGGAATATCCAGGCGTTGCACAAAGGCCCCATCCCCAGCGGCAAATGGGCAGCCATCGAAGCGGCCGTGAATGCACAGTGCGATGCGCGAGACGGCGTGACGGATGGCGTGCTCGACGATCCGCGAGCTTGCAAGTTCGATCCCACCGCGATTGCGTGCAAAGGGGAGGAATCCGATGCGTGCCTTACCAGCGCGCAAGTGAACGCGCTGCGGCGGGTCTACTCCGGCCCGAAGCATTTTCCCGGATTCGACCCAGGCGCGGAATCGGGCTCCGGCGGCTGGGCGGCATGGATCGGAGGCGAGAATGGCGGAAAGAGCGCGCAATATGGGTTCGGAACGGAGTTTCTGAAATACATGGTCTTCGGGGACGCGAAGTACGACTACCTGGCCTTCGATTTCAACCGCGATCTTAAGACCGTCGAAGAACGGATGGCAAAGATTCTGGACGCCACCGATCCCGATCTGAGCAAGTTCCGCGCCCGAGGCGGGAAACTGATCGTCTATCACGGCTGGAACGACGCGGCGATCCCCGCCCGCAATTCAATCAACTACTTGGCAAGCGTGAAGAAAACGATGGGAGCGGCCACCGCCGATTCGTTCCTGCGGCTGTACATGGTCCCGGGCATGAAGCACTGCGGTGGAGGCCCTGGCCCGCACAGCTTCGGCGCGAATGGAGACGAAGAGGGAGGCATGTTCCACGCCCTGGTGCGGTGGGTCGAGGAAGGCGTGCCCCCCGCCACAATCAAAGCGACGAAGTACAACGAAGGTGGCCCGGCAAAAGGGGTGAATCGGACGCGACCGCTCTGCCCCTATCCTCAGGTGGCGAAATACAAAGGAACGGGCAGCGCGGACGAGGCCGAAAACTTCGAGTGCAAAGTGCCGTGAGTCCACAGCCTCACCCGGAGGGCGTGAAGTGCCCGAAAAAAGGGACCGTTGATGAGATCACGAACAGCGACTCCGCGCCAGCCCGGCGGTTAAGCGTTCCTCAAGCTGCTTTCTGACGGCGCACACGAACTTTGACCTCAATCCTCGTGCCGAGGCTGTTGAGCATTGCCATCAGCCGCTCCACGGAGAACCGGCCCAAATCCGCATTCCGGATGCGCGAGAAATCCGCCGCCGCGTAACCGGTTCGTTGATGCGCGGCTCGGACGGTCAGGCCTTCCCGGTCAACCGCCTTAATGATTTCGGCGGCAAGGATCGCCTTGAATTGCAGCGCATCCGCGTTCTCGAGGCGGAGATCCCGGAAGACATTGCCGCTGCCCCGAACGATTTCCAGATCTTCCTGGCGTTTCATTTCAGCGTCACCTTCAGCTTCTTCAAACGGTCCTTGACCAGTTCTATCTCCCGCTGGGGCGTCTTGATGCCTTGCGTCGACTTCTTCTGGAAGGCATGGACGACCCAAATATCGTCGCCGATCTGAAGTGCGTAGACCACGCGGCAGGCGATGCCGTCGTGGGGAAGCGCTATTTCCATCACGCCCGAGCCCATCCCATGCAGCGGCTTCGCGATATCGGCCTTTCCGCCTTCGGCTGCGATCGTGAGGGCGGTGAGGCAAATGGACTTCGCTTCCGCGGGAAACTTCTCAAAATCTCTTAGCGCCGCCTTGATCCACGAGATGGGACGCGTCTTGCGGGTTGCCGCCATCGTTCAGAGCGCACGCTCATGGCTTATGTTGTCATATACGACAACACAAATCAAGCGCCGGCACTGTAAGAGCGAAACGATGCCGCGGCAGGGATGCGGGGTTCAGGCTAACGGAACGGAACGCGCGGCCTATTTGTTTGACCCGTCTTGGCCTTCGGGCGTCCCCAGGCCGCACCGTGCGAGCAGAAGCGGCGTGCCGGCGGTCTTACAACCCCAGGGCTCCGCGATGTTGCGGCGCGGATCCAGCGGATACAATAGGAAACATTCGGAAGCCGCGATGGCGGCAGGGCTGGGCAGACTCGAGAGGGGATGATATGGAAAGCAAGCAGGATCGGGCGACGTCCGCCACGCGGCGGCAGATTTTTGGGGCCGCTTTCGCCGCCCCCTTTGTTCTCACGGGAAAGGCGGGAGCGATGACTCTGGGCAGCGGCGACCATGAGTACGAAGTGCATCACGATTGGGCAAAGCTGCCCGCGAGCGTCCAACTGGGCTATACGCACGGCGTGATCGAGGACGCCCAGGGGCGCATCTTCATTCACAACCGCAGCAAGGACGCGGTGGCGATTTTCGACGAAGACGGCCGCTTCATCAAGAGCTGGGGAGCGCGCTTTGAGAAGGGCGCGCACGGCCTGCAACTGGTGAAGGAAGGCTCCAGCGAGTTCCTGTTTCTCTCGGACCCCGAAGGGCACGAGGTGGTGAAGACGACCCTCGACGGAGAGGAGCTGCTGCGCATCGGCGTTCCCACGGAATCCGGCGTATACGACGACCCCACCCGCTTCAAACCCACGAACACGGCGGTCGCGCCCAATGGCGATATCTATGTGGCCGACGGCTACGGCCTCAGCTATATCCACCGCTACAATCCGCGCGGCGAATACATCGGCACCTGGGGCGGAAAAGGCGCGGAAGCGGGCAAGATGAATTGCCCGCACGGCATCTGGATCGATGAGCGCGACGGCACGCCCACCGTGCTGGTGGCGGACCGCGCGAACGTCCGCCTGCAGATGTTTTCGCTTGAAGGCAAGCACACGGGCTTCGTGACGGAGAACCTGCGCCACCCCTGCCATTTCGACGTCCGGGGAGAGGAACTGCTGATCCCGGACCTCCACGGCCGCGTCACCATCTTCAACGGAAAGAACGGCCTGGTTGTGCATCTAGGCGATTACCCGGAAGTGTGGAAGCAAAAGGGCTACCCCAATCTGCCCCAGGAGATGCGCCTGCCCGGCAAGTTCATCTCGCCTCACGCGGCCTGTTGGGACCACACGGGCAATATCTACGTCGTCGAGTGGGTGAGCGATGGCCGCATCACCAAGCTGCGGAAGGTGTAAGCGGACGCCGCGGCCGGCGGGAATGAAAGAATATGGGAATGTTGAACTGGATTGTGGTGGGGGTTGGCGATATCGCCACGAAGCGAGTGATCCCCGCCATCCAGCAGGAAGCTTCAAGCCATCTTTATGGCGTCGTCACCAGCCAGCCGGAGAAGGCCGCGCGTTACGGCTGCGGGCACTGGTCGTCGTTAGAGGAAGCGCTCGATGACGAGGCGATCGACGCCGTTTACGTGGCCACCCCGGTGGCGCTGCATGCCCCGCAGACCGTGGCGGCGTTGGCGGCGAGCCGGCATGTGCTTTGCGAGAAGCCCGTCGCCTTGCGTTATGAAGACGCCAAGGTGATGGCCGCCGCCGCCCGGAATGCGGGCCGTCTGCTGGGCATTGCCTATTACCGGCGCACGTATCCCAAGGTGAAGCGAGCCATGGAGCTGCTGCGCGCGGGCGCGATCGGCCAGCCGGTTCTGGCCGAGATCAACTGCCACGGCTGGTTTGGAGACGAAGACGGGTTCCGCAGTTGGCTGGTGGATCCGCAACTGGCCGGGGGCGGCCCGCTCTACGACATCGCCTCTCACCGCATCGACCTGCTGAACTACTTCTTTGGCAATCCGCTGCGGGTCACCGGGCAGCGCTCAAACACGGTACACGGTTATGCCGTGGAAGATTCGGCCACCGTGCTGATTGAGTATGAATCGGGAGTCCGCGGCATTGTGGATGTGCGCTGGAACAGCCATATCGTTCGCGACCAGTTCCGCATCGTTGGGACCGACGGCGAGATCGTGCTTACGCCCCTCAACGGCGGCGCGCTCGTCCACCC
>JBDIBK010000150.1:0-9533 GCA_039812845.1 Bryobacterales bacterium | reverse complement strand
GCTTCCCTCCCCCTGCCCCCGTATTGGCCGGACCATCCGGTGGTGCGAGACGAATACGCCAACTACCTCGAAGCCGCCACGCTGCTGGACCGCCAGGTGGGCCAACTGCTTCACCTGCTGGAGAGCCAGGGCATCCTCCAGAACAGCGTCGTTTTCTTTATGGGAGACCACGGGCAGTGCCTCATCCGGGGCAAGCAATGGCTCTATGACGCGGGTCTTCGGGTTCCGCTGATCGCGTGGTCTCCCGGCCGGTGGAAAGCGGGGGAGGTGCGGGAAGACCCCGTGCTTTCCCTCGACATGACGGCCACTTCGCTGGCCCTGGGCGGGGTCAAGCCGGAGCGCGAACTGCACGGGCAGGACCTCTTCGGACCCGCCGCCAAGCGCCGCGACCACGTCTTTGCCGCCCGCGACCGCTGCGATATGACGGTGGACCGCATCCGGTCCGTGCGCGACCGCCGGTACCGGCTGATCCGCAACTTCATGCCGGAACGGCCGTACACGCAGCACAACGAGTACATTGAAAAGCAATACCCGACCCTGGCGGTAATGAAAGAGCTTTACGCCAAGGGAGAACTGAACGCGGCGCAGCAATTGTTCATGCAGCCCCGCAAGCCCGAACTGGAACTTTACGACACGCTGAAAGACCCGTTTCTGATTCACAATCTGGCGGGGGAGGCTTCGCAGAAATCGCGGGTGGCGGCGATGTCCGCGCAAATTGACCGCTGGATTGTCGAATCCGACGACCAGGGCAGGACGCCCGAAAAGGGCTAGTCCTCCAATTAAGGGAGCTGTATTTTCGGGTTAACCGGGCTGCCGCGTCAGCTACACTAAAAATACGGATTTGTGTGGGCCGTCGCGGGCGGCGTCATGTAACCAAAGAGCGCATGAATTCTTTCTTTCACGAGACGCTGGCGCTGATGCCGCGGTTAAACCTGACCGCGGGCATTGACATCGTGCTGGTCGCGTGCCTGATCTACCAGTTTTTCCAGATCATTCGGGGAAGAAGAGCCGAGCGCATCCTGGGCGGAATCATCCTGGTGATGCTCGTGTATCTGGGCTCGATTTACTTCGGCCTGGAGCTGCTGCGGAGCATTCTGGGGAATGCCATTCCGTATACCGCGTTCGCCCTGATTGTGGTGTTCCAGTCCGAGATCCGGCGGGTGCTGGCAAGGCTGGGGAAAGCGCGGCTGTTCGCGTTCGGCTCCCGGATGCAGAACCGCGCGGGCCTGGACGAGATTCTGCTGGCGCTCGATGTGCTGCAGCGCAACCGGGTGGGCGCGCTGCTCGTCCTCGAGCGCGATATCGGCCTGCGAACGTTTACGGAAAGCGGCGTCCAACTGGACGCGTACATTTCGCGGGACCTGATTCTGGCGATCTTTCAGTTCGGCGGCGCGCTGCACGACGGCGCGGCTATCCTTCACCGGGACCGCATCGCCGCGGCCTCCTGCTTCCTGCCGCTTTCGATGAACCCCAGCGTCTCCCGCAGCCTGGGCACGCGCCACCGTGCCGCCCTCGGCGTCACGGAGGAAAGCGACGCGATCGCGATCATTGTCTCAGAGGAGACCGGGCGCATTTCGACGGCCGCGTTTGGCGAGCTTGCCACCGGACTGACGCTGGCGGAGGTTGAGGAACGCGTGCTGCGCCACATGGCCGGCAAACACCCCAGCGGGCGCGGATCGGACATGACGACGCAATCGCTGCTCATCCCCCGGCTTGACGGCCGGACTGAGGTGAATCCGGAGACACGCCCGTGAGCTGGATTTTCCGCGATTTCTGGTGGAAGCTGCTCTCGCTGCTGATCGCGTTCGGCCTCTGGTTTGCCATGGTGGGGGACCAGGAACGCGCAACCACCCTAAACGTTCCCGTTGAGATGAAAGGCATTCCCAGCGAGTTCGAGATTTCGAGCGACGCGCCGGAGCGGGTGACGCTGGAAGTGCAGGGTCCGTCGTCCAAAGTGCGGGATCTTTCCGAAAGCCGCGTGAGCGTGATTCTGGATCTCTCGGGCGTCTCCGAGCCCGGCCAGCGCACATTTACGCTGGACCAGAGCAACGTGTTTCTGCCGGTGGGCGTCCGGCTGAACCGGGCCGTACCGGCGCAGATCCGCATGCGCTTTGAGACGCGGATGAGCAAGGAAGTGCCGGTGCGCGTGAATCTGGCGTCGCCGCCGCCCGCCGGATACCGCGTCCTGAGCCAGGTGGTGTCGCCGCAACTGGTGCGCATCGAAGGGCCGGAATCCCGGGTGAAACTGGTTACCGAAGCCGACACGGACCCCATCGACATCTCGAACGTGGTGGGCGTGAAGGAGTTTCGCGTGAATCTCTTCGTGAACGATCCCATGATTCGCCTGGCGAACGTGACGGGCGTGATGGTGCGCATCGACGTGGGGCTCGACCCTGGTCCGGAAGACAACAAGAAACCAAGAAAAAAGTAGGGCATTCCTTGGCAAGACGACTATTTGGCACGGACGGGATTCGGGGAGTGGCCGGCAAGCCCCCGCTCGATAAACAAACCGCATGCGCGGTGGGCGTGGCACTCGGAGAATTCGCCGCTCACCTGGACGCGGAGCCGGTTGTGCTGATCGGCATGGATACGCGCGAGAGCGGCCCGTGGCTGGCAGCATCGGTGGCCGGAGGGCTGGCGCTGAAGGGCGTACAGTGCCACTTCGCGGGCGTGCTGAGCACGCCGGGAGTGGCCTATCTTACCCGAACCGGGCGCTATGTGGCCGGAGTGATGATCTCGGCCTCGCACAACCCCTTCGAAGACAACGGCATCAAGGTTTTCAGCCACGCCGGTTACAAGCTGCCCGATGAACGGGAGGAGGCTCTGGAACGGAGCATCTTCGCCTTCCTCGAAAGCGGCCGGCAAGCGACGGACGGGCGTCTGCGGGAGGATGCCGCGCTCGACGAACGCTATCTGGATTTTCTCGCCTCCACGTTCTCCGGCGGATTAGAGGGAACCACGATCGTTGTGGACGGCGGCAACGGAGCGGCGAGCGCGCTTGGCCCTAAGCTGTTGAGGCGGCTGGGCGCGGACGTGAAGGCCATCCATTGCTCCCCTAACGGGCGCAACATCAATCTGGGCTGCGGGGCGATGCACACGGAGAGCCTTCAGGAAGCCGTGGTTCGCGAGGGCGCGGATCTGGGTGTGGCTTTTGACGGGGACGCGGACCGCGCGCTCTTCGTGAATCATGAAGGGGCGCTCGTTGACGGGGACGGAATCCTCTATGTCAACGGCCTGCACCTCAAGGAGAAGGGCCGCCTGCACTCCCACTCCGGCCATCCCGCCGTGGTGGCCACCGTGATGAGCAACCTCGGCCTGGAGGTGGCGCTCAAGGCGGAAGGCATCGGCATGCTGCGAACCGCGGTGGGCGACAAGTATGTGCTCGAAGAGATGGTGGCGAGCGATCTGATGCTGGGCGGGGAACAATCCGGTCACGTGATATTTCGTGAGTACGCCACCACCGGCGACGGGCTGCTCACCTGTCTGCGGGTGCTCGAAGCGATGCGCGAAACCGGACGCTCTCTCAAGGAATTGACGCAAGGTCTGACGCTGTTTCCGCAGAAGCTGGTGAACATCCGCGTGCGCGAGAGGCGCCCTTTTCAGGAGATGCCTTCCGTCGCGGCGGAAATCGACGCCGCGGAAAAGCACTTCGATGGCGACGGCCGCGTGCTGGTTCGCTATTCCGGAACGGAACTGCTGGCCCGCGTGATGATTGAGGCGCGAGACGCGGGGGATGTCGAGCGCTACTGCGAGAAGATCGCCAGCGCCATCCGCGCCGAGATCGCCTGAAGCACGTTCCGTTAACCCTCGATTGGGCGCGCTAACTCTCGATGTGAATCCAGTAGCTCTCCCGCCAGACGCCGCGCGGAGGCGCTGCCGGAAGCGCGGGATACTTGCCTTCCGCCGCCAAATTGAGCTGGTTCGTGACACCGGTCATCGGCTCAAAGCAGATGAACGGCTGCCCAGATGGCGCGTAGACCACGGCTACGGGGTAACGCGGCCCGTAAGTGACGGAGAGCCTGCGCCCCTGCCCGGAAACGGAGAAGACGGTTTGCCGATTCTCATCGCGAACCAGATCTTCGAAGATGTTGTCGAGTTTGTTGTCCTTGAGCGGGAAGGGCCGCGGCCCGGTGAACGGTTCCTTTTCGCCGCTGGGCGTGAGTTTCTCCGTCATCACCGTAATCGATTTCGCGGGAATCGTTGCGAACCACTCATCCCGCGGCACGCCCGGCAACTGGAAGTACGGGTGATAGCCGATGGCGATGGGCATCGGCTCCGTGGCATAGTTTTCGATGATCGTCTCCACTTCGAGCTTGCCGTCCCGCAGGCGGTAAGTCATGAACAGCGAATGCGCGAACGGCCACTGCGCCATCAGTTCCGGGAATCGCCAGAACTCAAGGCGGCTGGTGACCTCGGCGCGATTTTCCGAGGCTTCCACATGCATCACTTCCCATGCGCCGCTGAAGGCCAGCAGCCCGTGGATGGGAAGGCCGTTCGGGTCCTTGCGGAGATTGCCAATCTGCTCCTGAAGCAGGTACGTCTTGCCGTTAGCCGGGAACGACGGCGGCAGCAGCCGGTTCGCCCAGGGTGCCAGCAACGGGTTGCCGCACAGCTTGGACTTCGCCTTGATTTCCGCCGGTGTGCTGCCGCCGGTGTACATGTAATTCTCGCCCTTCAGCGAAAATTCGAAGGCGTTGTTGCCGACGCCGGGAACGACGCTCACCCTCATCTGACGCTCGTTGTCCCGCAGACGAACGACGTCAAGACCGTTCTCGACGATGGTTTCCGTTGTGTAACGATTGGCCATAGGGGAAATTATCTCAGATGCGCGGCCCGTTGCCGCAAGGAAACGCGCGCATCCGTGGGGCGCTTGCCCGCGGCGCATGGAATGAGGCATCCTCCAAGGCAGCCCATGTTTTCTCCGCAACTGCTGGATCACTTCGCGAACCCCCGGAACGCCGGCGTGCTGGATGCCCCCACCGCGCAGGCGCGCGTGGAGAATCCCGTGTGCGGAGACATCCTGGAATTGAGCGCCAACGTTGCGTCCGGGCGCATTCGCGAGATCCGGTTTCAGGCGCGGGGCTGCACCGCGTCCATCGCCTGCGGTTCCGCAACGACACTCCTCCTGGAGGGGGAGGAAATCGCCGCGCTTTCGTCCGTGGATCCGGCCCGGATTGAAGCGGCGGTGGGCGGGCTGGAGACGGCATCGAAACACGCGGCGCGCCTCTGCGCCGATGGCGTCCAGGCGCTGCGCGCGGCCATCGCCAAGCGGACGGAATCGGGAACCTAACGGCGCTTTCGGCGTCCGCCGTTCTTGCTCTTCACCGCCTTGCCGCCGCCCGCTCCGATGAGCTTCTTGCCGCCGACGCGGCTGCCCTTCCCCGCTGCACCGGCCAGCGCGAACTGCATGGTTTTCTCCAGTTCGTCCACGCGGTCCAGGCGGACGCGGATGCGGTCTCCCACGCGAAACGTCAACCCCGTGCGGCGTCCGACGATGAGGCGGGAATTCTCCTCATAGTGAAATTGATCCGATGGGATGGCGTCGAGCGGCACCAGCCCTTCCACGAATAATTCTTCCAGTTCGACGAACATTCCGAACCGCGTCGTGCTCACGATGAGAGCGGAAAATTCCTCGCCGATCTTCTCGGCCATGAATTTCACTTTCTTCCACTCGATCAGTTCCCGCTCCGCTTCGGCCGCCTGGCGTTCGGTGAAGCTGCAATCCGCGGCCAGGATTCCCAGTTCCTCGGTGCGAGCCCGGTTTGGCTCGGGAGTCTTGCCGTCTTTCGCGAAGAAGCCCGGCTGCCCGGCCTGAAGCCAATCGCGCAGGATGCGGTGCACTTCGAGATCCGGGTAGCGGCGAATGGGCGACGTGAAATGCGTGTAGCTCCTGGCGGCAAGGGCGAAGTGCCCCAGATTCTCGGCCGCGTAACGCGCCTGTTTGAGTGAGCGCAGCAACTGGTAACTCAATACGCGTTCTTCCGGCTTGCCTTCGATCTGTGCAATCAGCTTCTGATAGGCCTGGCTGGTGATTTCGCCGCCGTCTTCATATACCGTGACCTCTTTGCGCACCTTGCGGCCATCCCGCTTGCGCTCATAACGGGCGAAGGTCTTCACGCCCAACGATCCGCCGCCGAACTTGAAGCCGAAGCTCTGGGCGAGTTCGGCAAAGACGGCCACCTTCTTGGGGTCCGGCCGTTCATGCACGCGGTAAATGGAGGGGACGCCGTGATCTTCGAGCGCGCCCGCCACCGCTTCGTTGGCCGCCAGCATGAACTCCTCGATAATGCGATGGGCCATCAGCCGGGGAGTTCGTTCGATGCCGGTCATCTCCCCGGCTTCGTCGAAGAGCACCTGGGCTTCCGGAAGATCGAAATCGATGGAGCCGCGCTTCACCCGTTTGCGGTTCAGCGCCAGCGCAAGCTCTTCCATCAACTGGAAGGGCTCCACGAACGCCGCATAGCGCTCGCGCTGCGCGGCATCTCCGTCAAGCACCAGTTGCACGTTCGTGTAGGTCATGCGCTCCGCACTGCGGATGATGCCTTCGGCGAAGCGCCGCGCCACCACGTCTCCCTGACGGTCGATCTCCAGAATCGCCGAAAGCACCAGGCGGTCCTCGTTGGGGCGCAGGGAGCAGATGTTGGTGGAAAGCTCGAGCGGGAGCATGGGCACGGCGCGGTCCGGGAAGTAGACACTGGTTCCGCGCAGTGCAGCTTCGTGATCGATCGCGGTCTCCCGCCGCACATAGTGGCTTACGTCCGCGATGTGCACCTGGAGTTCGTAGTTGCCGTTGCCGAGCCGCTCCACCAGAACGGCGTCGTCAAAATCCCGCGCGGTTTCGCCATCGATGGTAACGACGGGCAGGGCGCGAAAGTCCTCGCGGCGCGCGGCTTCGGACGCGGGAATCTCCAGCGAAATCCCCTCCGCCTCCGCAATCACTTCCGCCGGAAAAAGATGGCGCAGGTGATGCTTGCGGATGACGATCTCCACGTCCACGCCAAAATCGTCCGGGTATCCCAGAATCTCCGTCACCCGGCCCACGGGCGGCTCGCCCTTTTCGGGAAAATCGAGGATCTCCACGTTGACGATGATGCCGTCCATTTCCTCAATGGAGTTCACCTCGCGCGTCGCGGCTCCGATGCGGTTTGGCTGCGAATCCTGGGGCGGCATTTCCAGGCCATCCGGAATGACGACCCTCTGGCGCACGCGCGGGTCATGGGGAATGACGTAGTTCTGACGCCCGATCCGGAACTCGCCCACGACGAAAACATGCGCCCGCTTGAGGATGCGGACGATCTCGCCATAAGCGCGGCCGCCCCTCTCCATGCGGGCGATGCGGGCCAGCACCTGGTCCCCGTGCATCGCGCCTTCGAGGGCGTCGGGGGGCAGGAAGAGGTCGCCCTGCATCCCTTCCAGCGGGCGGTCCGGAACGACAAAACCATAGCCGTCGCGATGCATCTGCAGCCGCCCGGAAACGAACTCCTTGCTCACGCCGCTCAGGACGAAATGCCCGGTCTTCCACTCGATCAGATCGCCCCGGCCGGTGAGCTGTTCGAGCGCATCGTCGAGCGCCACCTTCGCTGCGCCTTTGGCGCTGAACTCCTTCACCAGTTGTTTGTAAGTGGCGCGCGCGTGGGGCAACGCTTCCAGGTGAGAGAGGACGGAGGAACGGGTAATTTCCGGGCGCTTGGCCATGAGCCGAGGATAGCAGGAGGCGCCGCGCTCCCGAGCCGGGAAGCGCCTTGCGCGCCGCCTTCCTCCGGCTTTTCCGCCGCGGATGCTCGTCCCCCGCCGTCGGGGCGGCACAATGGAATTTTCGGGGATGCCGGGAATCTGGGGCGGGGCTAAAGTTTCCGCCGCCTCCTCCGATGGACTAGCTAGAACTGCCATGCCGAGCGTGGAAACAAATCTATTCGGCCCCCTCGGCTTCGAGGAAGATCAGGTGATTCGGCTGCGTTCCGGTTTGCCCGGCCTGCCGCATTCCAACCGCTTGCTTCCGGTGAGCCAACCGGCCATCGAGCCGTTTCTGTTCTTTCAATCCATCGACGACCCCGCGCTCACTCTGCTTGCCGTGCCGCTTTCCGTGGCCAAGAACGATTTCGAGCTGCATCTGAGCGCGGAAGACCGGCGGGAGATCGATTTCGGCGGCGGCGAGATCCATCGAAGCGGGACGGATCTGGGAGTATTCGCGCTGGTTTCCGTGGGGGAGGACCGCGTGCCGACCGCGAATCTGCTCGCTCCCCTGGTGATCTGCTTCCGAACCCATCTGGCCGTGCAGGCGATCCAGCCCGTGGATGAATCCTACCTGCGCTATCCCATTGAGGCAACCGTCGCGAGGGAGGAGCCTTGCTAATCACCCGCCGCAAGGAAGGAGAGGCTCTGGTCATCGGAGACTCGATCGAGGTCGTCGTGCTCGAAGTGGGCCAGGGCCGCGTGAAGCTGGGGGTTACCGCTCCGCCGGAAGTGGCGGTGGAGCGAAAGGAGTGGCGGCTGGTGCTCAACCAAAATCGCAGCGCCTCCGGCTCGGCCGCCTCCGCCTTCGTGCAGGGCATTCTTAGCGCGGGTGCCCAGTTCCCCTCTGGAACCCAGTTCTGCCTGGGTACACCGGGAACCAAGGGATCTGTGTTCCTCCCGAAACCCAGGACGGAGTCACCGGACATGCCGGAAATACCCCCGCTGCCGGATTCCGCCGGCAGTTAGCGTGAGCGGACTGCGCGGGAACAGACCGCGCGGGCGGGGAGTGCGCGGGCGCGGGTCACACGCGGTGGAACGTTCCGCCCGCTTCAGACGGGACGTTCCGCTTTGCGCTCACAGGAGCTTCTCTCGTTGCTCCGACAGGACCGCCTCACGCCTCAGCGGCTGCCTGAATCCGGTGCTAAACTAGAAAATGCCTCGCGGGCTCGTAGCTCAGTTGGTTAGAGCGCTACCTTGACACGGTAGAGGTCGGCAGTTCGAGTCTGCCCGAGCCCACCACTTCCCCTCGCTCCGCCCCATGCAAAGCCCAGCGCTGTACCGGCGACGCCCAGCACTCTCCACGGCCGGAAAGCCTACTGTTTGATCACCGTGCCGTCGCGCTTCCGGATCACGCCCCAGCCGCCGTTGAGTTTCTGCCGTTCCCCGCGCTCCCCGCTGCCAAACGGGTATTTCGCCGCCAGCTTCTCATCCACCTCGATTCCCCAACCCGGAGCCTCGTTCGCGTAGAGGTAGCCGTTCTCCATGCGGGGGCAGCCGGAAAAGACTTCCTGCGTCGGTGCCCCGAATGCGGAGTACTCCTGAACCCCAAAGTTGTAGCTCACCAGATCGAGCGTGACGTTGCAGGCGTGGCCGATGGGGCTGACATCGCCGGGTCCGTGCCAGGCCGTGCGCACGCCAAAGGCTTCCCCGAGAATCGCCATCTTGCGGCACGGCGTCAATCCGCCAGCCTGCGAAACGTGTACGCGGATGTAATCGATCAGCCGCTCCGAGATCAGCGGGCTCCACTCGTGGGGGCTGTTGAAGAGTTCGCCCATCGCAAGCGGAGTGGCGCACTGGGC
>JBDIBK010000149.1:0-9799 GCA_039812845.1 Bryobacterales bacterium | reverse complement strand
ACCGCCGCCAACGCGGAAGAGAGCGCGTCAGCCGCCGAGGAGTTGAACGCGCAGTCGATGACCTTGAAGAACATCGTCGAGCAGTTGACGGCCATGGTCGGAGGCGCCAGCGCGGTTGGCGGCAGCGCCCGGCACTCCGCCCGCGGGACAGCCGCCCCCAGCACCAAAGGCATCCGCCACGCGGACGCTCCCTCATCCAGTCTCGCGGCCCTGCGCAAGGTCGTTTCCCGCCCGGCCCGTTCGGCGGAACCGGCACCGGCGGTTCACTTTGCCCACAGCGCAAGCAAGGATCCGTTCCCGCTGGACGACCATTTCAAGGAGTTCTAGCGGCTCACCGAGCTTCGGGTTCCCTGGCGTGGCCGTAAAGCGCGGCAACATCCACAGCGCCGGCGGTTGCCGGAGTCGACAATCAGCCGGGGCGGTGCGGCGGCACGGCCTCCGCCCCGGACCCGATTCCGATTTCATGAAACAGCAGTTTTCCACACAGGTATGATCATGCCCAATCCCGAGATAGTGCCCCTGCTGCGGGAGCGAATTGACGATCTCTCCACCCGGCTTCTCATCGGAGGCGAGGGGGCGGGAGCCTCGAGCGCGGATCCGAAAAGCGTCCTCGCCGCGCTGGCCGAACTCGGCCGGCAGGCGGGCGATGCCGGCTATTCGGAAGCGGCCCGCATTGCGGCCGAACTCTCCTCCGGCGCTCCCGCATCCGAAGATCTTCACGAAGGGCTGACGCGGCTTCAGCAAGCCCTGTCCGAGGGCGCGGCGGTCTCAGCAGGAGGCGCGAGCGTCGCGGAAACACCCGCCGCTCCGAAACCCGCGCCCACACTCTCCTCGCTCGCGCAGGATCCGGAACTCGTCGCCGACTTCGTTCTGGAATCCCGCGAGCATCTCTCCTCGATCGAGCAGAAGCTCCTCACGCTCGAGAAGGAACCGAACGACGCCGATGCCATCAACTCCGTGTTTCGCGGCTTCCACACCATCAAGGGTCTGGCTGGGTTCCTCGAATTCGCCGCGATCCAGGAGGTCGCCCACGAGGTCGAAACGGCCCTCAATCTGGCGCGCGAAGGGAATCTCTCGATCACGCCGCGCGTAATCGACGTGATCCTGGAGGGCGTGGATTACCTGAGCCGCGCAATGACGTCAGTCGAATCGGGAGAGGGCGCGGAGCAAGGCCCCGGCCATGATCCGCTGCTCGGACGCGTTCGGGCGCTGATGGCGGAAGCCCCCCCGGCTCCAACTGCGGACGCCCCCGGCATTGCCATCGAAGAAGCCCCGGCGCAGCCGAAAGAATCCCCGGTACAGGCGGAAGCATCCGCGGCACAACCGGAAGCATCCCGGGCGGAGCCGCAACAAGTCCTAGCGGAACCCGAAGAAACCCCAGCGCAGCCGGAAGCATCCGGTGCCCCGGCACAGACAACGCCGGAGATTCCGGCGGTATCGGCGGCTCCCGCGAAGCGCGGCTCAACGCCGAAGCCCGCCATTGCGCGGAAGCCGGACACACCCACGGCCCCCGACACGCCCATGAAACCGGATGCACCCGCGAAACCGGAAGCGGACGCCAAGCGCACGGCTGCCGCGGAAACTTCCTCCGTGCGTGTCGACACGTCCAAGCTGGATTACCTCGTGGACATGGTCGGAGAGATGGTGATCGCCCAGTCGATGGTGCGGCACAACGAGACCATTTCCGCCGCGATCGATCAACGCCTGCAGCGGGACCTGGCCCAGTTGACGCGCATCACCGGCGAAGTGCAGCGCACCGCCATGGCAATGCGCATGGTTCCCATCGGCCAACTGTTTCAGCGCACCGCCCGCCAGATTCGCGATCTCTCGCGAAAAGTCGGAAAGCAGGTGGAACTGGTCACACGGGGCGAGGACACGGAACTCGACAAGACCATCGCCGAGGAACTTTCCGACCCCTTGATGCACATGGTGCGCAATTCGATCGACCACGGCATTGAAACGCCCGAAGGCCGCGCGGCGGCGGGCAAGCCGGCGCAGGCCAGGGTGAGTCTGTCGGCATATCATCAGGCCGGCCAAATTGTCATCGAGATCGCCGACGACGGACGCGGACTCGATTGCCAGAAGATCCTTGCCAAGGCCCGCCAGAAGGGCCTCGTCGACGAGACGCAGCACCTCTCGGAGAATGACATTTTCCGCCTGATTCTGGCGCCCGGTTTCTCCACCGCCGAACAGGTGACGGACATTTCCGGCCGGGGCGTAGGCATGGACGTCGTCACCCGGCAGGTGGAACGGCTCCGGGGCCGAATTGAGATCCGTTCGCAAGTCGGACAGGGAACCACGTTCCTCCTGAAGCTGCCGCTTACGCTGGCCATTATCGACGGCCTGGTCGTCGCCATCGGATGCCATCGCTACATCGTCCCGTTGTTCTCGGTCAGCGAGATGTTCCGCCCGGCGGCGGAGACCATTTTCACCGTCCAGAACCGCCAGGAGATGGCGATGGTGCGGGAGCGGCTGCTGCCCGTGCTGCGGCTTTACAAACGCTTTGGCATCGCGCCGCGAAGCGAAGATCCGTACCAGGCGCTGATGATCGTGGCCGAGACGGAGGAGCAATCGTTCTGTCTGATGGTGGACGACCTCATTGGCAAGCAGGAGGTGGTCATCAAGAGCCTGGGCGAAAGCCTGGGGCGGATTCCCGGCATCGCCGGAGGCGCGATCCTCGGCGACGGACGCGTGGGACTGATCCTCGATATGGGCGGCTTGTGGAGGGCGCATGCGCACGCCTGAGGAGACGATGTGCCGCACCCTGAAGGCCGGGGAGTTCGAGAAGATCCGGAAGCTCGCCTACGACACCTTTGGCCTGGACCTGCGGACCGGCAAGGAAACCCTGGTCAGCACACGGCTGAGCAAACAGATCCGGGAACGCGGCTTCCGCTCTTTCGAAGATTACTATCAGCACGTCGTCGGGGATTCCACCGGAGAATCGCTCATCCAACTGATCGATGCGCTCACCACCAATCACACGTCCTTCTTTCGCGAACCGGCGCATTTTGAATTCCTGAAGAGAACCGCCTTGCCCGAGTGGGCTCGCCGGGGAACACCGCTCAACATCTGGAGCGCGGCCTGCTCGACGGGCGAGGAGCCCTACACGATCGCCATGTGCGTCCTCGAAGAGCTTGGCGCGAGCGCCGCGGGGCGGGTGCGCATTCTGGCCACCGATATCTCCACGCGCGTCTTGGAGAAGGCGGGACAGGCAATCTACCCCGCCGACCGCGTGGATGGCATTCCCGGCCATCAACTGCGAAAGTACTGGCTGCGCGGCGAGGGCGACTGGAACGGGCACTATCGCGCGAAGAAGGAAGTGCGGGCGCTCGTCGAGTTCCGGCGGCTGAATCTGATGGAGTCCCTGCCCCAGATTGGCCCGTTCCCGGTCATCTTCTGCCGCAACGTCATGATCTACTTCGACAAGCCGACGCAGCAGCGCGTGGTGCAGCGTCTGGCCGGGCGATTGGAGCCGGGGGGATACCTGCTGACCGGTCATTCCGAGAGCCTCACCGGAATCGATCACGGCCTCCAGTACGTGCAGCCGGCAGTGTACCGCAAGGCGTCATTCGACGGACGGAAGAAATCCCAATGGTGAACTTATTGACGGTAGGAATCGGAGACTGCAAGGTAAGCGGGAAACCGGAAGCGGTTCTGGCCACCTATGCGCTGGGGTCCTGCATCGCGGTCGCGATCCACGATCCGGTGGCGGGCGTGGGCGGCCTGCTGCACTACATGCTGCCGGAATCCTCGCTCAACCCGGACAAGGCCCGCGACAACCCCTTTATGTTCGCCGACACCGGGGTGCCGCGCCTCTTCCACGCCGCCTATCAGTTGGGGGCCGAGAAACGCCGCCTTGTGGTGCGCGTCGCGGGAGGAGCCCAGGTGATGGATGAGAATGGCGTGTTCAACATCGGGAAGCGGAATCACCTGGCTTTGCGCAAGATTCTCTGGAAGGCCGGGGTGATCGTCCACGCGGAAGAGGTCGGCGGAACGACCTCCCGCACCGTGCGGCTTGATGTCGCAAGCGGCCGCTTCTTCATCCGCGGGCCGGGCATGCCGGACCGCGAACTGGCGGCACCGGCAAATGGCAAGGGAGGAAGCTGATGGAAATCCATGTGCTGATCGTGGACGATTCGCCGGCGATGCGGAACTTCATCCGCCGCGTGCTGGATCTTTCCGGGCTGGAGGTGGGCCGCTGCCTGGAAGCCTCGAATGGCGAAGAAGCGCTCCGCGTGCTTGAAGACAATTGGGTGGACGCGGTGCTCACCGACATCAATATGCCGCAAATGGACGGCGAGGAACTGCTGCGGCAAATGTCGTCGCACTCCGTCCTGCGGTCAATCCCGGTGCTGGTCGTCTCCACCGACCGTACGGAAGCCCGGATCCAGAAGATGCTCACGCTCGGGGCGAAAGGCTACGTGACCAAGCCCTTCCTTCCCGAAACACTGCGCGACGAGCTCGTGCACAGCCTGGGAGGCAGCGATGGAACCGAATGAAGTTCAGGCGGCCATGGCCACCGCGGTGGAGGACGTACTCGAGACCATGTGCTTTCTGGGCGTGTGCGCCAGCGGCCAGGGAATCGCTCCGCCGGACGCCGGCGGGAGCACCCCGCCAGACGGAGCGGCGGACGCGCGAACGCTCACCGCCGAACTGCGCTTTGAAGGCAACTCGGCCGGCGCGTTTCGGCTGAGCCTTCCCTTGAGTCTGGCCCAAACCGCGGGCGCGGGCTTTCTGGGGCTCGACGAAGCGGCCGCATCCGATGCCCAAGCCGCGGAGGTCGTCTGCGAACTGGCGAACATGATCTGCGGCTCCGTCCTGGGGCGGCTCGAGCACAGCACCATCTTCCGGCTCAGCCATCCGGAACTGATTCCGACGCCGCCCGGCCCCGGACACGACGCCTTGAGCAACACCCGCTGGTTCGACACCGGAGAGGGCGTTCTCAGCGTCTCTTTGTCGATGCAGCACGAGTATGCGCTATGAGAAAAACCCGGATCCTGATTGTCGATGATTCCGCAATCGTTCGCAAACTCCTGACCGAAGCCTTATCGGGAGAGGAGGATCTCGAAGTCGTCGGAACCGCGCCGGACCCCTTTGTGGCCCGAGACAAGATCCTCGCGCTCAAGCCGGATGTGCTGACCCTCGACATCGAGATGCCCCGCATGGACGGGCTCACCTTCCTCAAGAAGCTGATGCACTACCAGCCCATGCCGGTGGTTGTGATCAGCTCTCTGGGGCAGGCCGGATGCCAGACCACGCTCGACGCCCTGCGGCTTGGAGCGGTCGAGGTGCTGGCCAAGCCCGGCGGTCCGTACTCCGTGGGCGAGCTGAAAATCGACCTCGCGGCGAAGGTCCGGGCCGCAGCCGCCGCCCGCCTGCGAAAAACACCGTCGGCGTCGCCCGCCAAGCCGGAACCGCCTCCACCGGCGCCCGCGCTCGGCAGTTCCGTCGTGATCGCGATCGGCGCTTCCACCGGCGGCACGGAGGCCCTCCAGGAAGTGCTCATGAGGCTGCCCGGAAACTGCCCCGGCATCGTGATCACCCAGCATATTCCGCCCGTCTTCTCCCTGCATTTCGCCAATCGGCTGAACGAACTCTGCCCCATGGAAGTGAAAGAGGCGCGAGACGGCGATACGCTCGGCCCAGGGCGCGTTCTGATCGCACCGGGCAATTTCCACATGCTCCTGCGCAAGTCGGCCGGCGGCGGCTTCCGCGTCACCGTCCAGGACGGTCCCCGCGTCTGCTACCAGCGCCCTTCCGTGGATGTCATGTTCAGTTCCGTCGCCGAATCGGCAGGGTCGCGCGCGGTCGGCGTCATCCTTACCGGTATGGGCGCCGACGGAGCCCGGGGCATGCTCAAAATGAAGGAAGCCGGAGCCCGCACCATCGCGCAAGACGAGGAGAGTTGCGTTGTGTTCGGGATGCCAAAGGAAGCGATCCGCATGGGGGCCGCCGATCAGGTGGCCCCGCTCAGCCGGGTCCCCGCCGCGATCCTGAGCCAGTTAGGGAAAATCGCGCGATAGTCTCGCCCCTCAAGCCATCATCGGCTCGCCCAGCGCGCCCCGGTCACTCAACGCAAGCGCCGAAGGCAGCCGCGCCCGCGATCCTCCTCGGCGGCGAGCGCCCGCCCCGTCAGAAGCGCGACCGCTCCAGCGGCAGGCGCTGCTGGATCTGCACGAGTTGCGTCGGATACTCCCCCGTGTAGCAGGCGTAGCAGAAGCGGTCGTCCGTGTCTCCCACCGAAGCCTGCAGCTTCTCGAGCGAGAGAAACGCCAGCGTATCCGCCTCCACATAGCGCCGGATCTCCTCGACCGAGTTGTTCGCCGCGATCAGTTCGCTCTTATTTGGGGTGTCCACGCCGTAATAGCAGGGTGAAATCGTGGGCGGGCAGGAAATCCGCATATGGACCTCGCGCGCCCCGGCTTGCCGCACCATGCGGACGATCTTGCGGGAGGTCGTGCCCCGCACAATCGAATCGTCCACCAGCACCACGCGCTTGCCTTCAAGCAGGTGCCGCACCGGGTTCAGCTTCAGCTTCACGCCAAAGTCGCGAATCGCCTGCGAAGGTTCAATAAACGTTCTGCCGACGTAGTGATTGCGGATGAGCGCCTGGCGATACGGGATGCCCGATTCCGCCGCGTAGCCGATCGCCGCCGTAACTCCGGAATCCGGCACCGGCACCACCAGGTCCGCCTCCACCGGAAATTCCCGCGCCAACTGGCGGCCCATCTCTTCCCGGCTCTGCTGCACCGGCCGCCCGAAAACCAGCGAATCCGGGCGCGAGAAATAAACGTGCTCAAACACGCACTGGGATCGCCTCCGCGGCGGTGTGAACTGCATACGATGCAGCCCCTCACTGCTGACGATCACCATCTCGCCCGGCTCCACGTCGCGAATGTAGGTGGCGCCAATCAGGTCAAACGCGCAGGTCTCGCTCGCGAAGACGTAGCCGAACTTCCGGCCCGTCAGTTCCACCGTGCCCATCGCCAGCGGGCGGAACCCATAGGGGTCGCGCGCCACGATCACCTTGTTCTCCGAAACGAACACCAGCGAATACGCGCCTTCAAGCTGCAGCAGCGCTTCCCGCAGCGCCGCCTCGATCTCCTGCTCGCGCGAGCGGGCGATCAGATGCAGAATCACCTCGGTGTCGGAGGTCGCCTGGAAGATGGAGCCCGCCGCTTCGAGATCGTTGCGCAGTTCATTGGCGTTGGTGATGTTCCCGTTGTGCGCGACGGCGATCTTGCCCTTGTTGCACGCCACGGAGAACGGCTGCGCGTTCAGCACCGCCTTGTCGCCGCTCGTCGAGTAGCGCGTATGGCCGATCGCCATGGACCCATGCAGTTGCCCGATCCGTTCCGGCGTGAAGATGTCGGCCACATGCCCCATACTCTTGTAGCAGACCACGTCGCGGCCGTTGCTGCATGCGATGCCCGCACTCTCCTGGCCCCGGTGCTGAAGCGCGTAAAGGCCAAGATACGTAAGGTTCGCCGCTTCCGGATGCCCGTAGACGGCGAATACGCCGCACTCGTCATGGAACTTGTCAAACATGCGTTACCTGCCCAATGGCATGCGGGAGAGCGTTCTCCCACGGTTCCAGCAGTTCGTTGCACGAAGCCCGGACGAGTTCTTCGCCCCGGTTCGCGATGCTCAGCACGCCCTTGACGGTCCGGCCGATGCGCAGCAGCGGAACGCCGTGCTTTGCCGCGACACTCTCCACCGCGCTCAGATCCTTCGCCGCCACAATCACCCGCGACGGGCCTTCGTGAAAAAGCAGCAGCTCCGGCCGGAGGCCGCTGTCGAGGGAAATCTCCGCGCCAACCCCGGACGCGATGGCGCATTCGGCAAGCGCGAACGCCAGACCCCCGTCGCTCAAATCGTGCGCGCTCGCCACTACCTTGGATGCCACCGCTTCCCGCACGGTTGCCTGCACGCGCTTCTCGAAATCCATATCGAGCGCGGGCGGCAGCCCCCAGAGCTCTCCCAGCACCTGCTTGGCATACTGCGTGGAGCCGAAGCGAACCTCATCCGTCTCGCCCAGCCCGCCAATCAGCGCCACTTCGAGCCCCGCCTCCGGGAAGCCCATCGGCATCGGCATTGCCGTATCCATCAGGCCGACGACCCCCAGCACCGGCGTGGGATAAATCGGTGTCCCCAGCGTTTCGTTGTAGAGGCTGACGTTCCCGCCGGTGATGGGCGTCTCGAAAAACGTGCAGGCTTCGGCGATGCCCTCGATCGCCTCCACCAGTTGAGCCATGATCTCCGGGCGCTCCGGATTGCCGAAATTCAGGTTGTTCGTGGCCGCGATGGGCAGTGCGCCCACCGTGGAAAGGTTGCGGCAGCTTTCCGCCACCGCCAGCCTGGCCCCCAATCGCGGGTCCAGATAGCAATAGCGCCCGTTGCCGTCAAGCGACATCGCCACGCTCTTGCCCGTTTCCTTGATCCGCACAATCGCCGCGTCGCCCCCCGGACCCAGCACCGTGTTCGTGCGCACCTGAAAGTCGAACTGCTCGTAGATCCAGCGCTTCGAAGCCAGGTCGTGCGCGCCGCACAGCGCCACAAGGTCCTTCGTCAGGCCCCCGCTCGCGAACGAAGGCGCTTCCATCGGAGCGTCGCGATAAGGTGCGGCATCGTGCGGCCGGTCGTAGAGCGGCGCTTCGTCCGCCAGGAAGCGGTTGGGCAGATCGGCCGCAATCTCGCCGTGGTTGCGCACCACCATCTGGCTGCCCTCGGTGACCGTACCCACGATGTGCGCGTCCAGCCCCCACTTGCGGAAGACCGTGAGCACTTCCTCTTCCCTGCCCTTTTCGGCCACCAGCAGCATGCGCTCCTGGCTCTCGGAGAGCATGATCTCGTAGGGCGTCATGCGCGGCTCCCGCTGCGGCACATGCATCAAATCGATCTCAATGCCCAGATGGCCCTTGCTGCCCATCTCGCAGGTGGAGCAGGTAAGCCCCGCCGCCCCCATATCCTGCATCGCCACCACCGCGCCCGTCGCCAGAGCCTCCAGGCACGCTTCGAGCAGCAGTTTTTCCATGAAGGGGTCGCCCACCTGCACATTGGGCCGCTTGTCCATCGAATCCTCGTCGAACTCGGCGGAGGCCATCGAAGCTCCCTGGATTCCGTCCTTGCCCGTCTTCGAACCCACGTAAATCACCGGGTTGCCGACGCCGCTCGCGGACGCAAGGAAGATCTGGTCCTTCTTCACCACGCCCAGCGCGAACACGTTCACCAGCGGATTTCCCGAATAGGCGTCTTCGAAAACGCACTCGCCGCCCACCGTGGGGACGCCGAAGCAATTGCCATAATGGGCGATCCCCGAAACTACCCCCTCCAGGATGCGGCGGTTGCGCGCGCCGTCCTCCGGGTGATCGAGCCTGCCGAAGCGCAGCGAATTGAGCGCCGCGATGGGCCGCGCGCCCATCGTGAAAATGTCGCGCAGAATGCCTCCAACCCCCGTCGCCGCGCCCTGGAAGGGCTCGATAAAGCTCGGGTGGTTGTGCGATTCAATCTTGAAGGCGATCGCCCAGTCGCCTCCGATGTCGATGACGCCCGCGTTCTCCCCAGGGCCGTGCATCACGTACTTTCCCTTGGTGGGGAGCTTCTTCAGGTGAATGCGCGAGCTCTTGTACGAACAATGCTCGCTCCACATCACGCTGAATATCCCGAGCTCGGTAATATTCGGTTCTCGTCCGAGGCGCTCGACGATGCGCTGATACTCGTCCGGCTTCAGATTGTGGGAAGCGACGATCTCGGGAGTGATGGTGGACATGGGGCGCTCAAACCTCACTGTCTAACTTGG
>JBDIBK010000148.1:0-9921 GCA_039812845.1 Bryobacterales bacterium | reverse complement strand
GTGCAGAATGCCGCTGCGGCCCCGCTGCGGGCGCTTCGTAACGAACATGTCGTAATTGTGGCTGCCCGCCGTCCAGTTGCTGTAAGGCCAGTTCTCATCGTCATTGTCGCGCGTGCCCCGGAAATACACGCGCATGTTCTGGCTGATGTTGTAATCGATCCGGAATAAATCCTGGCGGCGCGGAAACTCCCCGCTGTTGTTGGACCGGTAATTCCGCCGGTTCTGCTGCGCCGGATCCGCTTCCGTATAGTTCGGCAGCGGGAAGAAATTGAGAATCGCCTGGCCCGTCTTGTTGATGCGAGCCGTCGGAATGATATTGCCGGGGAAGCTGGCACCCGTCGTGGGATCCTTAATCGGAATCATCGTTCCGTTGACATCGAGCGTCTTTGAAAAATCGCCCTGCCGTTCGATCGCGGTGGGCGTGGTGGCGAAGAGCGTCCCAGGATAGTTCCGCCTGCGGACAAACTCCTGTGACCAAAAAAAGAACAGCTTGTCCTTATCCCGGTTCCAGTTCTTCAGGAAAACCGGCCCGCCCACTGTGTAGCCAAAATTGGCAATCCGCTCCACCGGCCTCGGCGTGCCAGTGCGGTTGCGGAAGAAGGAATTCGCATACAGGCTCTCGTGACGATGAAAGTAATACGCACTGCCGTGAAACTCCTGTGTGCCGCTCTTCGTGGTCACGTTGATCGTGCCGCCGCTGTTGCGGCCGTGTTCCGCCTGGTAGTTGCTGGTGAGCACAACTACTTCCGCCACCGCATCCATATTCGGCTGCACGTGGGAGCCGCCATTCGATCCGGTGTCGGTATTCTGGAGCCCGTCCAGCGCGAAGTTGATCGACGTGGAACGCCCTCCGTTGATGTGCAGCCCTCCGGCCCCCGGGCCCTTCGACACATCCCTGGACTGCATATTCTCGTCGTAAACGCCGGGCAGCGTAGCAATGAGAGAAACAAAGTCGCGCCCCCGGATGGCGGTATTGAGAAGTTGCGTCTCCGTTACCAGACCGGATCTCTCGCTCGAGGCCGTCTGGATTGGCGTTGCCTCCGCCGTCACCTCCACTTTCTCCTGCACTTGGCCGACCTCCAGAACAACGTTGCCAAGCGCGCGCCGTTCGTTCATGGTCACGTTGATGCCGTTTACCTGATAAGACCGGAAACCGGCCATCGTAACATCCAGTGAATACGTTCCCGGCAGAATGCTCGGGAACACGAAAACGCCCGCGGCACTCGATGTCGTCGATTGCTTGGCCGCCGTCGCTTGATTGGTAAGCACGAGTTGAGCGCCGGGGATAACAGCCCCGCCCTGGTCCATCACCGTACCGGTCAGCGCCGCCGTGATGTTCTGAGCCGAAGTGGGTACGATCGGCAGCAGACCCAGCAGGCCCGCGCATATCCACGAAAACACGTTCCTCATGATGAGGCCCCCTTCCAGCGTGATGCCATGGCCGGGGCCTTCACGGGGAAACACACCCGCGAGGGGCCGGCGCATGGTTAAGGCATGCTACTCCCAATAAACTGGAACTTCAAGTCTGCAATTGGTTAACTTCGATGGCCGGACGCGGCTGCATGCCCCGCACCGGAACTCGCCGCCAGCCGCGCGGCGAAGTGGAATGCCTCTCTCAAGCTGGCGGTGGAAGCAACGCCCCGCCATGCGATATCGAATGCCGTGCCGTGGTCCACCGAGGTGCGAATGATGGGGAGGCCGAGGGCGATATTCACCCCGCCTTCGAAATCGAGCAGCTTCGAGGGAATGTGGCCCTGGTCGTGATACATGCACACCACCGCATCGAATTTTCGCTTTCTTGCCGCCATGTAAAACAGCGTGTCCGGCGGAAACGGACCCTCGACGCGCCATCCCCGTTCCCGTGCCATGGCGATCGCGGGCTGGATCTCGTCGATCTCCTCGCGCCCGAAGAGCCCGTGCTCCCCCGCATGCGGATTCAAACCCGCCACCGCGATCCGCGCTCCGGGTTGGATGCGTTCAAGCGCCTCCACCGTGAGTTCCAGGATGCGGAAGACCCTCGGCGTGCGGCATCGCTCAATCGCCTCGCGAAGAGAGCAATGCGTCGACACGTGGGTGACGATGAGTTCCTTTGAGGCCAGCATGATGGTGACGTCGTTCACCCCGCAGACCTGGCCAATCAGCTCCGTGTGGCCGGTGAAGGCGGGGTCGCTGCGCTGCGTGGCCTCTTTGTTCATGGGCAGCGTCACCATGGCGGAAATCTCCCCCCGCAGCGCCGCTTCGGCCGCGGCCACCACGTAGGCGCGGGCCGCCGCTCCCGAGTGCGTATTGATTTGACCTGGAGTCACATCGGCGGCTTTGAGCAACCCGAAGTCGATCACGTTGAGCGCGCCGGGCCGCGCTGCATTGGGCGAAGCACATGCATGGAGCGGCAGGCGGGTTTGAAGATGTGCGCGGCATCGTTCGAGCACGGCCAGATCCCCGTACACCACGAACGGCTCGGTGAGATCTCCCGCATCCGCAGCCATCAGCACAATCTCAGGCCCCACGCCGCTCGCATCGCCCATGGTGATCCCGATTGGTTTCATCGTGCCTCCGCCGCCAGCAGTGCCTCCAGCACCCCAGGTGCTGAGAAGCCTCCCGCTATCGTCACAAATATGCATTCCCCGGCGCGCGAGACTGCAACTCCCGGCATGAGTTCACCCACCGGAAAAAGCCGTGCCAGCCCCATTGCGCGGCACACCGCAAGCACGGTATCCCCGCCGAAGATAACGATCCCGATCCTTGCCTCACCGGCGGCCTGACGTTCCAGCGTCGCGGCCTTACGCACCAGCGCGGCTGCCTGATCCGCCAGCGCCGCGAGTTCCGCCCCGGCATCGTTGCTACGCACGTCCGGTGTCGCCAGCACGTCGAATCCCAACTGTCGCGCGTGTGTCAACCGTGCCCGCGCGGCGGGGTGCCTGCTGCCGCAGACCACCAGCCACCGGGAGACCTCCTCCACCCGCGCGCGCCGCGCCACTCTTGCACCGGAATCTCCCGCCCATGCGCGAATGCCGCCCGCTGGACCGGCGATCAGCGGAGCAAGATGTGCGCCCCGGCATTCCGCCAGCAGCGCCGCTATATCCGCGTCAGTTCCGGCATCGCAGATCAGCACTTCACCGCGGCCCACTTCCAGCCCCGCCCGGAGTTCCCGCGCGGTGCGGATTGATCGAATCGGAAACGAACAGTCGGGCGCAATCACTTCCGCTACGCCCGATCCGCGCATCGGATTCCGGCCATCCTCGGCAAACACGGTTTGCGCGATTGGAACTCCGTCGAGCAGCAGTACGCCATCGGCCACCGTGCGGCCCATAGCCGGATAAGCGGGAACATACACCAGCGGCCTGCCGGGAAACGCTTCGAGCAGAACGTCGAAGCAAGCTCCAATCGGCCCGCGGAGCGTGGAATCGGTCTTCCAATACAATTGCATCGGAACAATGGAGCCCCAGAAGTGCTCCAGGCGTGCCAACGTCTCCCTGATGCGCTCGCGAGCCTTCTCCGGAGAATCGTGTCTTGTAGGCACGAGCCGAACGTTCGCCGGAGCGGGCGTCGTCTCCCAAGCCCCCAGTTCCACTGCCGTTTCGAAGCCAAGCCCCGCCAGGATCGCCCCCGCTTCGAGGGCCCCGGTAGCGTCATCCGCCATCACCAGCAAAGAACTCACGGTTCCAGACTAATCCGGTTTGCACCGCAACGGGAAACTCGCTGGGCCAGAACCCTCAGCCCGCCATCAGGGCCGGTTCTTCGCTGGCGCTGAAGTAGACACAATCCGGGTGGTGGAAGATGATGGCGCTTACGCTCGCCTCGGGATCCATCATGAAGCCGTCCGTAAGCTCCACTCCGATCTCCTCTGGCCGAAGCAGTGTCCAGATCCCGCGCTGGTCCTCAAGGTTCTGGCAGGCGGGGTAACCGAAGCTGTAGCGCTTGCCGCGATAGCGTGAGGTGAAGCGCTGCTGCATGGTGAGCCCGGGATCGTCGGGGATGCCCCAGTCTTCGCGCACCCGGCGGTGCAGCCATTCCGCCGCCGCCTCCGCGGTCTCAATGGCCAGGGCCTGAAGAGCGTGCGCTTTCAGGTAATCTCCGGCTTCTTTCGCTTCGTCCGCATGCGCCCGCACACCCTCACCCGCGGTCACTACGGAGAGGCCCATGCTGTCCCGGCGGCCATTGCTCGCGGGCAAAATGAAATCGCTCAGGCAGAGCCCGTCTTCCTTGCCCTGCCGCGCGAAATGCCAAGTCCAGGCAGGGCTGCTCGCATTGGGCTCGAAGACATGGATGGAGTTGCCATCCCGCTCCGCTTCCATCACCCGCCAGACCGCGCGCACCTTCAGGAAGCCGCTTGCCCACTGCTTCAGTTCTTCGACGAAGTGGAACAGCTCGAGCGCCTTCGGATCGCGCTCCGCAAGCAATTTCTCAAAATGCCCCTTGAAGCCGAGATGGCGGCCATACAGCATGAACGGGTTCACATAGCCCCAAACCTCGTGCAGGTCGGGAACCACGCGCATCTGCCGCTCATAGCTGGCCACCGGAGGAATCGGCACGTCGATTCGCACCTTCGAACTGCGCTCGGTGGAGTGGTTGACGGTCACGCTCCTCGGCGTCGCGATTTCCGCGGGGGCCTCCGTGACGATCGCCGTGGCGAGCGCTTCTTCGCGGGTCGCGGGGTCCGTGATGCGGTTGAGCATCGCAAGGCCCGACATCGCATCGCGACAATAGTATGTGGGCGCTTTGTACGCAACGGCGATCTTGCTGTGCGTGAAGCGTTCCGACAGCGCCGCGCCGCCAACCAGCAAGGGCGCTTCGATGCCCGCATCCCGGAAGTCGTTCGCGGTCACCACCATCTGCTGCGCGCTCTTCACGAGCAGACCGGAAAGCCCCACCGCATCCGGCTTCGTGCGGCGGAACTCCTGAATCAGCACTTCGGGCGGCACCTTAATGCCGAGGTTGATCACCTCATAGCCGTTGTTCGAGAAAATGATCTCGACGAGATTCTTGCCGATGTCGTGAACGTCACCTTTCACCGTCGCCAGCATAATGCGCGCCCGCGCCACCACATCCGACTTCTCCATGTACTGCTCGAGGTGCGCGACCGAAGCCTTCATGACCTCGGCCGATTGCAGCACTTCCGCTACGATCAGCTCATTCGCGCCGAACAGCCGGCCCACTTCCGACATCCCGGCCATCAGTGGCCCGTTGATAATCTCCAGCGGCGTCGCGCCTTCCGCCCGCTTCCGTTCGAGGTCCTCGATCAGCCCTTCCTTAGAGCCTTCAATTACATAGTTGGCGAGCCGTTCATCGAGCGGCAGTTCCGAGATCTGTTTGCCTTCCGTGCGCGACTTCGCTTCCCGGAAGTGCGCCGCGATCCGAGCAATCCGGAACTGGTTTATGGCCACGCGCTCCTCGGGACTTTGTTCCCGCCAATCTTCGGGCGCGCGCAGCATGAGTTCCCGGTTCGCTTCGTCTTCCGCGGTCTCCCCGGCGGCGGGGGGAGTATTGTAGAGCAGCGTCTCCGCCAGTTTGCGCTCCTCCTCGGGGATGGAAGCAAAGCGCTCCAGCTTCTCGGTATTGACGATCGCGAGGTCGAGCCCCGCTTTCGTGCAGTGGTAAAGGAAGACGGAATTCACCACTTCCCTCGCCGCGGGGGGCAGACCGAAAGAGATATTGGAAACGCCCAGGACGGTCTTGACAAAAGGAATCTCCCGTTTGATCAGGCGCAGAGCTTCGATGGTTTCCACCGCCCCGCCAACATAGTTCTCATCGCCCGTCGCACAAGGAAAAACGAGTGGATCGAAGACGATATTCTCCGGCGGGATCCCGTATTTCTGCGTCAGCAGTTCGTAGCTTCTCTGCGCGACGGCGAGTTTGCGTTCCCTCGTAAACGCCTGCGCCTGCACGGGGTCTTCGTCGATGGTTCCCACCACGAGTGCCGCGCCATACGATTTCGCCAGCGGGCAGATCCGCTCGAACTTCTCCTCGCCATCTTCCAGGTTCACGGAGTTGATGATGCTTTTCCCCTGGCAGTAGGTAAGCGCCCGTTCGATCGCCGCCGCGTCCGTCGTGTCGATCATGATGGGCGCTTTGATCTTGCGGATGATCTGGTCGTAAAACGGCGCGATATCCGCGAGTTCGTCCCTGTCGCTCGATTGCAAACAGACGTCGATAATATGGGCGCCCATGCGCACCTGGCGGCGGGCGATGTCGGTGGCTTCGTCCCACTTTTCCTCGGCGATAAGCCGCTTGAAGGCGCGGCTGCCAATGACGTTGGTCCGTTCGCCAACCAGCAACGGCCGGTTCGATTCTTCCGCTTCGACCGTATCCACTCCGGAGAACACGGCCCTGTGGCTCGGAGCTTTGCGTCCCCGCGGCGGACGGCTCGCGGCCATCTCCGCAATCGCGCGGATATGCGCTGGCGTCGTCCCGCAGCAGCCTCCCACGATGTTCAGCCAGCCGTTGTCGGCAAAGCGGGCCAGCGCCTTCGCCAGTTTCTCCGGCGTCTCCAGATAATTGCCCTCCACATCGGGAAGCCCGGCATTGGGGTAACAGGAAAGGCGCGCGTGCGCGTGTTCATGCAGGGTGCGCAAGTGGTCCGTCATGAATTCCGGGCCAGTGGCGCAATTGAGTCCAATTGAAAGCAGGTCCTGGTCGGCCAGCGATACCCAAAGCGATTCCGCCGTCTGTCCGCCGAGCATGGTTCCTGTAGGTTCAATGGTGCCGGAAACCATCACCGGCAGCTTGTTCAGGCCAAGTTCCGTCTTGAGGCGCTTGATCGCCAGCAGCGCCGCTTTCACGTTGCGGGTGTCGTTGCAGGTTTCGAGCAGCAGCAGATCCACGCCGCCCTCGACAAGGCCCTTCGCCTGCTGGTAGTAGTTCTCTCTCAGCTCATCGAACGTGACGCCGCCGGTAACGCTGATGGCCTTGGTGGTGGGTCCCATGGACCCCGCGACGAAGCGCGGCCGATCCGCGGTGGCGATGGCGTCAGCCGCTCGGCGCGCGATGCGGGCGGCCTCCACGTTGATCTCGAAATGCCGCGTTTCGAGTGCGTATTCGGCAAGCACCAGCGGTGTGGATCCGAAGGTATTCGTCTCGACAATATCGGCCCCGGCCTCGAAGTAAGCCCGGTGGATATCTTCAATCACATCCGCGCGCGTCAGCACCAGGTTCTCGTTGCAGCCTTCCAGCGCCGCGCCGCCAAAATCCTCCGCCGTGAGATTGCGCTCCTGGAGCATCGTGCCCATAGCGCCATCAATCACCAAGATCCGCTTTTCAAGCTGCTCATAGAGCAAGTGCTGCCGTTCGATCTGATCCACACGAACCCCGTTTGTATTGATTTCTATGTGAGGGAATGACTATTGGATGTCGCTCCAATGCCCCCAGCTTCCCTTTTATCAGTCTAGCGAGGAATTCACCGCTTGCCACGGAAGTCCCATGGAATGCAAGCGATTGGCGATCAAACGGGCGGTTGGCGGCAGCGGACGGGGCAGCGAGGCAAGCGAGCGGGAGCTCCGCGTCTACGGCCGTTGCCCGGCCCACTCCCGGATAGCGGCCGCATCCCAGCGTGCCTTCGCTTCCAGCCGAATGTGTCCCTCGGAGCCGCTCCCCGGATACGCGCTGCGGATTCGTTCCATGGGCAGTGCCCGTCCTTCGCCATCCACAGCGCCCGCGAGCGTGATCGGAGAGGGAGCGAGATCCCTGGCGATCGCGGGCAGGTCCGTGTGCAGCAGCAGGCCGGGCACAAAATTGCCGAACGGCTGCTCGTAATCCGGCTTCTCGCAGAGCACCTCAAAGGAAAGCAGGCCGCCCGACAAATACACGCGGTCGAGGCGCTTGTCGATCGCGGCCGCAAACAGGGCGGGCACCGTGGTGAAACCGGAGGCGGCAACCGCGATGGGGCGTCCAGCCCACCCGGCGCGGGAGCGAATCCCTCGCAGCACGGCCTGGATATCGGTAACGCGCTGCCCCAGCAGCGGCTTGCCCAGAACCAGCGACGACCACGCGTAATGCTCCTCGCTGTTGTGCAAACTGGCATGGCCGCGTGCGCCGCGGCCGAACTCCGGACGCAGATCGCCCTGATTGCGCAGGTCCGGCGCGCATACCACGTAGCCACTCGAAGCGAGCTGATCGTAGAGGCCGTCTTCGCGCCAGCTTGCCCGGCCGCCCGGTTCGAGCACCACCAGAATGGGCTTGCGCGCGTCTTCCTCGAGCGGACGGAAGATCCACGCGGGCACCCACACGCCGGGCGCGCTCGGGAATTCCACGGCTTCGATGCGCGAGGCGCGATAGCGCGTTTCGCCGAGCGGCTTCAGCGGGGCCGCCGGTGGCGGCGCATCGGCATGGAGGATCTCCTTGAGCGCGACGGGCGTTCGGGTCACACGGCGGTCGCGATTCATCAGGAAGGGCGTGGTGCTGCCGAAATCCGTCACCAGGCTGCCATGGGGCGAGACGAACAGCGCTTCATCCGGTTCCGGATTCGTCTCCGGCTCCTGCTCGATCGTGCGCGGCTTCGGCTGCAGCCAGCGCTCCATCCAGCGATAAATCTCCATCCGCATTTCGTAGGCAAGACCGTGCGGCAGAGGCGTCGCATGCCAGCCGATCCGATCCGCGTGGCCCATGGCGCGGTAGACCTTCTGGAGCTTGGCGAACTCCTGCAGGCCGTTCGAGATGTAACGGGGTGAGTACGTGCCGAAAAAGTCGCGCTCGCTGACCGCGATCAGCAGCGGCTTCGGCGCAAGTGGATACACAAGGTCCCATCGGTCAAATCCGAGCGGCCCGCCGCCGACAAAGTTCTGCTCCGCGTCGTCGGTGGAACCCGGCGAATTGAAATCCGTAATCGCAATATTTTCCGTGTTCGGGCAGGAGGCCGCCGCGACGGCAAGGCGGGAGTCCACCGCGGCCAGCAGCATCGTGTTGGTGCCGCCCCCGGATTGCCCGGTGCTCGCCAGGCGCTTGGGGTCGACGAGCGGGTGCGCGGCCAGCACGTCGAGGCTGCGGACGGCGTCCCAGGTCTGCAACCGGGTGCTCGTACGGCCTTTGAGCAGCATCTGCCGGCCGGGACGTGTATGCTCCTCATCGGCGTCCAGCCGTGTGAGAAACGGCTGCGGCCCTGGGAAATACGTGCGCTCTCCCTGGCCCATCGGGTCAAAACCCAGCACAACGTAGCCTAGCCGCGCGAGACTCTGGCAGCATTTCTGATACTGCACGTAGGCCTTGCCGTTCGCGGAATGGCCCATTTGAAAAAGCACACCCGGATAAGGCGGCGTTCCGGTCGTTGGTATGTAGAGATTCGCGGAGATCATCAGGCCGGGCTGGCTCTCATACACCAGCTTTTCCAGGCGGTAGCCGCTTCGTTCAAAGCCGCCGGTGGTTCTCAAGTTGAGAGGAGTGCGTTCCGGCATGCCGCCCACCAGTTCCCAAAACGTCGCGGTCACCCAGCGCTGGCGCTCCGCGATTGCCTCCGCGGTGGTGAGCCGGGCGAGCGCCGCGTCCCGGCGCTGTGCGGCCTTTCGTGCGAGTCTCGTCAGAAAATCTGGAAGGCAGCGCGAGTAGTCCCGGTATAGCCCCTGCATGGGCGCGGATGGCTTCTGAACCGGCCTGGCTTGGGGAATCGCCGCCCCCACGGCAAGCATTTGGGTAAGCTGCCTTCGTGTAAGCATCGTGAATCCGATCTTATCGCGCCCAATGAGTGCTCGGACGGGGTAAGATGATGGCCAATGCCCAATCCGCAGCCCCACGCGTTGGATGCCATTGACAATTCCTCGCGGCCTCACGCCTCGCGCGCCAGGCCCGGGCACGCCGAATCCAACGCCCTCCCGCGGCGCGGCGCGCTCGCCCGCGTTGTCATGGACTTGTCCCCCGCCTATTTCGCGATGGTGATGGCGACGGGGATCGTCTCCATCTCCGCGCATCTGCAGGGAATGGTGCCCCTGGCATCCA
>JBDIBK010000147.1:0-9946 GCA_039812845.1 Bryobacterales bacterium | reverse complement strand
GAGCGTCTCAGATCTCGCCCCCGAGCCATCGCACCCCGAAACCGCACGGAAGCCGGTCCTCGTCAGCGCCGCCATCGACCTCCCCCGCGCCGCCCAATTCCAGCCCGAAAACCCGGACAATCCGGACAATCCCGCACACCCCGAAACCAACGCGAACTCCCTGCAAAATCAGCGCGATGCCGTCATCCAGGCCGTCCCCACCCAACCGCTCCAATTTTCCGAAAACCCGGACACGACGGTTAACCGCATACCTGCCGCTCAATCACATTCCGCAGCCGCAACCGCCCCAACCGCGACCGACAACGCAACCAGAACCACAACCACCCTAAGCCAGGCCTGGCTCAGCGCCCATTTCCTGCACAAGCACGAATCAAAACCCGCCTTCGAAGCCCTGCTCGCCAAGCACATCCACACCTACGCGCCCGCCACCCCCGCCGAAGAACTCCTCGTCTTCCGCATCACCCAGAAAGCCTGGCTCCTCCGCCGCCTAGAAACCTGGGAGCGCGTCATCGCCGATTCCCGCATCGCCAAAGTCCGCAAAAAGCACCCCAGCGCCGCCGCCCCCGCCTGCCTCGCCCTAAGCCTCCTCGAAGCCAGGGAAACCGGAGAAACCCGCTTCCACCACCGCACCGCCGCCCAACGCAAAGACCACGAATCCGCCCTCGACCGCCTCGAAGCCAAACTCAGCGCCGCCCAACAGCGCCGCGAGGCCAGATCCGTCGAAGCCGCGTTTCGCAACCGGCCCACCGTGCGCGTGCAATCAACGATGTGCGTCCGTGGCATTCCCGCGCACCAGCCAACCAGGGCAGCGGCAATTTAGCGAAATTCAGAAGATGCGGAGGAGGGGAGGAAAGCTAGCGGATCGCGCGCTCATGCCAGCGTGGCGATCCCATGGGGAGTTGCGCGCCGCCGGAGGGGGTTCTCACCCGAACGGCATCCCGGCGCCTGCCGGATGGTTTACAGCGGCCGGTAACAGTTCCGGTGCGCGCTGCACTCGTATTCATCGGCGACCTGGCTGTCCGGGCCGATGCAGGTTTGGGTTTTCAGGCACCAGAAGGCCCGGTCGTTCGACCGCTGGACATCGGGCGTGGGCTCGGCGAGGACCCACATCCCCTTCCATCGAAGGAAGCGGCAGCGGTCCTCATCCATGTTGGTGAGGCCGGGTTGTTCCATCTGCTTTCCCTTATCCCTTCGCCGCCAGCAGCGCGCGCTTCACCGCGGTCTTGGCGAGCTGCACCTTGTACCCGTTCTGGCTGAGCGGCTGCGCACCCGCCACCGCCGCTTCGCCGGCCTTGCCGGCCGTCTCTTCATTGATCGTTTGGCCCTTGATCGCCTGCTCCGCCGCCGTCGCCCGCCACGGCTTTGGCGCGACATGGCCGAGCGCGATGCGCGCCTCGGACACCTTGCCGCCGCTCATCCGGAGCATGACCGACGCCGTCGCCAGCGGCCAATCGAAAACCTCGCGCTGGCGCACTTCATACGTCGAGCTTTTCGTGCCTCTGGAAACCGGAAGTACGATCTCGGTGAGAATCTCGTTCGGCTTCAGATCCACTTCCCGTTCCGCATCGCTCGTGGGAACGCGGAAAAAGTCCTCCGCGTTCACCTCGCGCACGCCGGAAGCCGACGAGATCTTCACCTTGGCTCCGCACGCGACCAGCGCGGGGCCGAAGCTTGACGCACTCACGAAGTATGCCTTGCCGTTATGGCCCAGAATGGCGTGATACTGGTTCTCGCCCTCCGCCACCAGGCTCTTGCCGTCTTTGAGGGCGAGCAGGCCGAAGCCGTTGCGGAAATACCAGCAGCGCGGACGCTGGCAAAGATCGCCGCCCACGGTGCCCATGTGCCGCATCTGCGGGCTGGTGATGCCCTTCGCCGCCATCTGAAGCGCGGGAAACTCCTCGCCCAGGATCCGGTTCTTGAGCAGCTCGTCGATGGTCACCGCCGCTCCGATGCGGAATCCTCCGTCTCCCGTGCGTTCGATGCCTTTAAGCTCTTTGACGCCCTTGATGTTTACGACCTTCTTCGGGGAGTAAACGTACTGCTTCATCAGAGTAATGAGGTCGGTGCCGCCAGCCAGAATGGCGGCATCTTCCCAATTCGTACCCAGTGAGGCGATCGCCTCTTTGAGCGACGCGGGATTGGCGTAAGCAAAGGCTTCCATTAGCTGATCCTCCCGTTCCCATTCATCGCATCCAGCACGCGGCGCGGCGTGAGAGGCACCATCGGCACCCGCACCCCGATCGCGTTGGCGACGGCGTTACCGATGGCCGCGATCCCGCTGATCACAGGCGGCTCTCCGAGACCGATCACTCCCCGGGCATCGTTCTCGGGATCGATCTCCATCTCCACCACCATCTCGCCGATATCGGGCGCGCCCGCGAGTTTGTAGAACTCCATGTCGGCGTTCAGCATGCGGCCGCTAAGCTCATCGACGATGCGCTCCTCATAGAGCGCGCCGCAGACGCTCATGATCATCGCGCCGTACACCTGGCTCTCGGCGGTCTTGGGATTCAAGATCAGCCCGCAATCCTGCACGGCGACAATCTTGTCGAGCGTCACCACGCCGGTCTCCGTATCCACCGAGACCTTCGCAACCTGCACACCCGCGGCACCGCCCGTATTCAGTCCGCGCGGGTTGCGCGGATTATTGTGCCCCAGCGCCTCGATGGGCGAAGCCAGTTTGCGGCAGGCCTCCCGCCAGGTCATCCCCTTCGACGGATTGCCTTTCACCTGAATCCGCCCGTTCTTCGCTTCGAGATTGGCCGCCGGCGTGTTATCCAGGCTGGAGGAAAGCTGCTCAAACAGGAGGTTCAATGCATCTGTCGTGGCGATTCGCGTGGAAGAGCTTACGCCTCCCGCCGTTGTGGATCCGCCCGATGCGCCCGAGGGCGGATACGCGTTCTGGCCAATCTTCAGCCGGATTGCATCCATTGGCAGGCCAAGCGTGTCGGCCGCCACCTGCACCATAATCGTGCGGGTACCCGTCCCCAGGTCCTGGGTGCCACACTCCAGCTCCACCGTGCCGTCCGGATGGATCCGGGCAGTGGCCCGGCTGTCATGCCCGGCGCCGCCCCAGGTGGCAACGCCGATCCCGAGCCCGTGGGCGATGTGGCCCTGCCGGTTCTTTCCCCGGCCCTTCCAGTTCGCTTCCCAATCGATCAGCTTCGCGGCCTTCTTCAACTGGCGCGTATAGGCATCGCCGCGAGCCGTGAGGTCGAAGTTCGCAAGGAACACCTCCATCGGGTCCTTGCCCATCTTCGCCGCCAGGTCGTCGATGGCCGCGCACGTCAGATAGGAAGCCTGCGGGTGGTTGGGAGCGCGCCAAGCGCGCTGCGGGCCGTTGTTCGTCGAGACCGCGTTGTGACTGAGGCGCTGGTTGGCGATCTTCGTGAACACATACGGAATTGGCGGAATGTTCCCGCCGGTAAAGCCGCCCGTGCTCCAGCTATCCGATTCCCAAAGCGTGATCTTGCCCTCTTTATCCGCACCCAGCGTAATCTTCGCGTAGTGCGATGGCCGGTTGCCCGCGATCATCAGTTCCACGTTCCGGTCAAGGAAGAACTTCACCGGCCGGCCGCCGGATTGCTTCGACAACTGCGCGCAGAATGCGCCCCACTGGTCACTCTGGAACTTGCTGCCGAAACCGCCGCCGATATGATCCTGATGCACCTTGATGGCGGTGGCCGGCACCTCGATCTGGCCGCCCAGATCGCCGGCGTAGTTGGAGACGGACTGCGTCGAACACCACGAAACGATCTCATCGCCCTTCCACTGGATCACCTGCCCATGCGGCTCCAGGCAGCAGTGCGTGAGCACCGGAATCCCGTACTCGCCGGACACGCGGAACGCAGCCGCCGCCTTCGCGGCATCCGGGTCGCCCTGAATCTTTTCGCCCGCCGGTTTCGCGCGGCTCCCCGCTTTGCTGAGATCGTCGTCCTGCACCAGGTGCGGCAGCACCTGCCAATCCACCTTGATCTTCCGCACGGCATCGCGGGCCTGCACTTCGGTTTCGGCCGCGACCGCCGCGATGATGGTGCCTTCCCATTGGATTTCCTTGCCCGCGCCTTCGATTGTGATCACCGCCGTCACGCCCGGCGAGGCCTTTGCCGCCGACGTGTCGATGGAGTTGATCTTCGCGTGTGCGTAAGGGCTGACGAGGATGGCCCCGTGCAGCAGTTCGGCCGGATTCATATCCGAGCCGTACTTCGCGCGGCCGCCCGATTTCTGCGGACCGTCAAGCCGACTGATGCGCTTGCCGATCCAGCTTCGTTCCGCCATCGCTGGCCAGTTATATTCCGCCATCGCTCAAGCCCTCCCCCCCTGAGCGGCCTCGAGCACCGCGCCGCGGAGACCAACGTAAGTGCCGCAACGGCACAAGTTTCCGGAGAGGCCCGCCTTCACTTCCGCGTACGTGGGCTTCGGCGTTTCCTTCAGGAGCATCTTCGCCGCCACCATGAAGCCGGGCGTACAGTAGCCGCATTGCTGCGCATCGTGTTCGACGAAGGCCTTCACGAGCGCATCGTTCTTGAGGTCCGCGGTTAGGCCCTCCACGGTTTCGATCTTGCTGCCCTGCGCATCGATCGCCAGCACCGTGCAGGAATAGACGCTCTTGCCATCCATCATCACCGTGCACGCGCCGCACGTGCCCCGGTCACAGACGCGCTTCGCGCCGGTGTGGTCAAGCGGACCGCGCAGCGTATCGAGCAGCGTCTCCCTCGGCTCCACGTTCACTTTCAGCATCTTCCCGTTGACATTGAGGGTGATTGCGACGGGTCCGGGGCCGGCAATCCGCGCTCCGGCCTGCGCTCCGGTTTGCGCCGCGGCCGGCCGATCGAGCGCGACGGTTGCGGCGGCTGCGCCGCCGGCGCTGGTTACCTCCAGAAAGCCACGGCGGGAAACCTCGCCTTTGCTCCCTTTATGCTTGCCTTGCTCCTTGGGCGAACTCATGGGCAATGTCCTTTCTCGATGTGCGGGTGAGACAAACAACCACTGCCCGCTGGGCAGAGAGTAAACGTGCGTAGTCGCGTTACCACGATACCAGAGCGGCCGCGTGTGTTCCAGTGGCATCACCGGTCGGCTTCAATGGATGAGCCGCGGCGGCGGGTTTCGGTTCGGCGGCTTCGTCCGCGCGCGCGGAATCTGCCCTCGCCCAAAACGTCCCCGCCGCTGAGATACGCTGGAGGTCGCACCCGCCGCCGACACGAACGGCATGGAGGCGAGTGCCGCTGAAAGGGAGACGAATGCCGCGATTCACCTCGATATTTCTGGCGCTGTTTCTGCTTGCGCCGTGCTTTGCCGCCGTTCCGGTGATCTTCGATACGGATATGGGCAACGATATTGACGATGCCCTGGCGCTCGCCTTGCTGCATAGCCTCGAAAGCCGCGGCGAATGCAAGCTAATCGGCGTGACCCTCACCAACGCGCACCCGGACGCGGCGCGGTATATCCGGATGGTGAACCGCTTCTACGGGCGGCCGGAAATTCCGGTGGGCGTGGCAAGCCGCGCCATTGCGCAAGGCGACCGCGACGGGTTCCTCTCCAAGCCGCTCGCCGCCGCGCCAATCGCCCTGCGGAAGGAGACCCGGATTGCCCCCGAACCGGCAGTTGTGTTGCTGCGCCGCCTGCTGGCCGAGAGCGCGGAGAAGGTCGTCATCGTGCAGGTAGGGTTCTCCACGAACCTCGCCGCGCTGCTTGCATCGAAGGCCGATGCGATCTCGGATCTCGACGGCAGGGAACTTGCCCGGCGCAAGGTCTCTCTGCTCTCGGCGATGGCCGGAAACTTCGTCGAGACGACTCCGGAATACAACGTCAAACTCGATATCCCGGCGGCGAAGCGGGTGTTTGAAACCTGGCCGACGCCCGTGCTCTTCAGCGGGTTTGAGATCGGGCGGGCGCTGCCGTACCCCGCCGTTTCCATCGAGAGGGATTTCTCGTACGCGCCCTGGCACCCCATTGCGGCGTCCTACCGGGCCTACGCCAAGATGCCCTATGACCGCCCCACATGGGACCTCACCTCCGTGCTGGCGGCCGTCCGGCCCGATCGCGGGTATTTTCTGCTCTCCGAACCGGGCCTCGTGACAGTGGATGAGAAGACCGGAAGCACGTCCTTCCAGCCCGGTGAGCGGGGCACGCGGCGCTATTTGCGGCTTTCGCCGGACGGTGCTGGGCGCATCCTCGAAGCGCTCACGCTGCTCGCGAGTGAGCCCCCACGCGGGCACGCCGAGTAGCACCGATCCCCACCAGCTCCGCGAATGAGCTTCCCGAGCCATCGCCGTGCGCGCTACAGCGGAATGGAGAGGAGTTCAAGAGCCCCGGCACGGAGCGGGATGCGGCGCGAACCGTGCCGCAGAGTGAGTGAACGCGGCGCGCCTGAGAGGTTCCATACAAGGGCGCGCCGGGCCGTGGGATACCAGGCGCACACGGCGGGCTGCGCGTCTTCGACGAAGGGAACGCCTTCGAGGCTGGGGAGGATGCGTCGCTTGAGCGCGAACAGGTCTTCGAGGGTTTCCGGCGTCTCGCGGCGCGTCACCCTTTCGGCAGCGCTGGGGCGCGCTTGCGCCGCCGCGTCGGCGTCGGAGAGAAAGGTCCAGCCGTTCGACGGAAGCGTATCGCAGACCTCGAACGGGACGCCCGCCGCCAGGAACAGGCTGTAGGGCTTGTCATCACCAACATAGCGGCTGTGCTCGCCCCAATAGTGTTTGAAAGGCCCGGCGGGCGCGTGACCGGCAATCTCCGCATGGATCTTTGCCTGGCTCCGCATGGCCGGCGCAAGCACCTCCCAGTGGCCGACGGGAAAGGGCGTGAGCCCGCTCATCATCATCGTGTTGCGCACATCGGCAAGCGTGGAGATCGCCAGCTTCGCCGCCATGTTCCGCGCCGAGAGCTTGTCCGAGGGGAAGGCCGTGCTTTCGCTGTAGGCGAGTTCGGGAGGAGTGAATCGGCGGTGGAAGAGGACGCTGAACAGTTCGTCGGTCTTGCCCTTGAGGCGGTCGAACTCCCGGTCACTGAACATCGTTTCGCCAACGCGAAACGGGACTCCGCGGTAATCCGCGAGGCGGATTCCGGCCTTCTCCGCACCAAGGAACATCACCATATTGCCGAGCGTGAACTTCGGCTCCGCCTGTTGGAGGCGGCGGAAGCAAGCGGTTAACTCCGAGCAGTGGAACTCAACCCACGAACGCAATTGCGGCGAGAGATTGCGTGCCGCGATATCGGCCGCCAGTTGCTCGCGGACGCCGGAGCCATAGCCGTGCGAATCGGCAAAACGGCGCCAGTGATCGTCGCAGAAGCAGCCGCCGATGCGGCCGGGACCCACGGCGAGACGAAAATCGTCGTCGAGAAAGACGGTGCGGAAACCCATGCCGCGCATTCGCCGGAGCGCGGCTGCGTTCTCTTCCGTGGCCGGAGCATGCAGGGAGGTGCCCCAGTGCCGGGAACCGTCCAAATGGACGCACTGCTTCCAGTGCGGAGGGGGGACCAGCGGCGGTTCGCCCTCTTTCTCTCCGAGCGAATCGCCGGGATGGCCGAGGGGGACAAAAACGAGTTCGGCGCGCATCCCCGCCCGACGGATTTTGCCGGCCGCCGCCGCGATGCGCTCGGGCGAAAAATACCAGTGGCCATAGAGGTAGGCGGCCACCCAGACGGTGCCGACACCCGCCTCCTTGGCGATTCCGACGAGTTCCGGATTGCGTTCGAGCGCGGTGGCTGTGAAGCAAACGTGATACTGCCGCGATTTCGCGGAGGCGTCAGCCGACGGGGCGGCACGCGAAGATCCAGCAAGACAGGGGGAGGCCGCGAGCGGGGCGGCGATCCAGGGCGCTGCGAGAAGGTCCCGGCGTGTCACAAGCTATTCCTCCGTCACCCGCAAAAGCACGCCCGCGCCGGGCGCGAGCCAGCCGCCCTCGTTGCCCAGCGGACCCTCTTTCCCGCTCGCGGGCGAGATGCGCAGGAGTGTGGCTTTCGGGTTGCGCAGCTTCACGCGGAACGCCGCGGATTCCTTGAGGTCCTTGTTCACAAGCATGAGCCAGGGGCGGCCTTGCGCGTCCGCGAATTCGCCCACCAGGAAGCGTCCCCCGGAGCGCAGGTCCTCGACCAGGGGCGTGCCCGCGGCCGTGGAGACGGGCCAGTGGTAGACGCCCGTGCTGCGCAGTTTGGCGAGCGAGGGCGCGAGCGCGTGCACCTGCAGGGTGATGCGGCGGAGCATGTCCCAGGTGGCAGTCTTGTTGCCGTTGGCGTCGATGGGAGCCAGCCGGTAGTTGCCGGTTCCGGGCGTGAAGTACGTGAAGAACTGGATGCCGCGCCCGCCATAGGCGAGCGTGGAATAGACCTGCAGGTGGAACCCGGCATCGGTAGGTTCTGAGTAGTTGAAGTGCGCGTTCGCCAGAATGCAGTTCCAGAAGGGGATGCCGGCTTCGAGGGCCGCGCGCCGCGCCTGTTCCAGATTGTCGTAGAAGCGCGGATCCATCTGGCCGCCCAGCAGGGAGTAATTGTCCCAGCTCAGATACGGCAGGGGAATGTGCTGCAAGTAGGCGCGGAGATAGGCATCGTAGGAATCCGTGCCGAGAATCTGTGGGGCGGCGTAATTCGGAAACAGGTTGATGTAGGGAAGCTTGTCCGGCATCGCGCGGCGCAGTTCGGCGGCGATGCGGCCGAGGAAGGGCATGCGCTCGGCGCTGGGTTCATCGCGAAGGTTGACGCCGAAAGCGGCGGGGTGCGTGCCGATCCGCGCTTTCAAATCGGCGACGGTCTGCCGGATTTCTGCATCCGTGGCGGTGCCACGCTCGATCAGCTCGCGAAGCGGCTGATAGGACACCACGCACGCCAGCCCTGCCGCCCGCACCTTATCCAGGTCTTCGGTCTGGCAGAAACCGCTCACGTTGAGCCCCGCCTCTTTCATGACGGCCAGGCTCCCGGCATCCGAGGGCGACGGGTTCCAGGCGAGTATCGGAAACTCTTCCGCGCTCACCGGCGGAGCCTCGTGGACCCAGGGATGCTGCGCGTGGAGCGCGGGCATCGGCGCAACGCCGATCGCCGCTGCGAGGGCGCAGGCAAGCGCGCCGGAACGCGCGGAAGCAGAGCGCATTCTGTGGAGGATTGCGGGGAAGAGAGGAATCATTGTGCGATACGGCACCGGCGGCCTGCCGGGGGTCCTTTCTGAATCACGCGCATGGGGCATGAAGATCGCCGCGCCGGCCGCAAAACAGAGCACGAGCGCTGCCTTGCCAGCCACGACGGTAACCAATAAGAATATCCGAGACGGGACATCCGGCCGCACGCCCGATGTCCAACGATGGGAAGTTTCGGTACTATCGGTGCGGGAATCGCATCGCCGCGCCGCCCAATCGAACTCCCACCTTTAGTGCACAACCCGCGATTTGCGGTTCATGTAGTCCATCAGGAGATATTCTCCGAGATTGCGCGGGGTGGCGAAATAGGCCTTGCCGCGGCAGATCTCGGTGACCTTCCGGACGAACTGCACCAGGGCGTAATCCTGGGCCAGCATGAAGGTGTTGATCAGGATTCCCTGCTTGCGGCAGCGGCCCACTTCCTCCAGGGTTTTTGAGATCACCAGCGGATCGAGGCCGAACGGATTCTTGTAGATCTGGCCGTTCTCCAGGGTGAGCGCGGAGGGTTTGCCGTCCGTGATCATGATGATCTGCTTCATGTCCTTCTTTTCCTGGCGGAGGATCTTTTGCGCCAGCAGCAGACCGTCACGCGTGTTGGTGTGAAAGGGGCCCACCTGAACCCGCGCCAGCTCCTCCATGCGCAGCTCTTCGGCGCTGTCGTGAAAGAGGACGCAGCGGATGCTGTCTCCCGGATATTGCGTGCGCACCAGGTGGCCGAGTGCCATCGCCACCTTCTTCGCGGGCGTAAACCGGTCTTCGCCGTAGAGGATCATCGAGTGGCTGCAATCGAGCAGGATCACCGTGGCGCAGGAGCTTTGGTA
>JBDIBK010000146.1:0-10002 GCA_039812845.1 Bryobacterales bacterium | reverse complement strand
AAGAAAGACGATAGGGTAAGAACACGCATGGTTCTGTTGAAAGCATTCCGAATGAAGGATACTCTTCCGAAGTGGAGCGGAGATTCCCCGGCCGCCCGGCGGCTCCGCCCCGGCGCGCTTGTGGTGCTCTGCCTTGCCGTTGTGGCACTGGTTGCCACGGGCTGCGGCCGCAAGAAATACGACAACCCCATCACGAAAGACACGCTTCAGCCCGATAAGGTGCTTTTCGACAAAGCGATTGCCGACATGGAGAAAGGCCGCTACGAAGTCGCCCGCATCACGCTGAACACGCTCATCAATACCTACGATTCCAGCGAATTCCTGGCCAAGGCGAAGCTGGCGATAGCCGATTCCTGGTTCCGGGAAGGAACCACCGCCGCATTGGCCCAGGCGGAAGTGGAATACAAGGATTTCATTCTCTTTTACCCCACCATGGAAGAAGCCGCCGAGGCGCAGGAGAAGGTCTGCATGATCCATTACAACCAGATGGAAAAGCCGGACCGCGATACCGTCCACGCTTACCGCGCGGAGATGGAATGCCGCGAAGTGCTTACCCGTTTCCCCAACAGCAGTTTCGCGCCGCGCGCGGAGCAGTTGCTGCGCAACATCCAGGAAGTGCAGGCGCAGCACGAATATAACGTCGCGGATACGTATACCCGCAAGGGCAACTTCAACGCGGCCGCGAACCGTCTGCAGGGCCTCACCGATCACTTCCCTCTCTTCAGCGCCGCCGACGATGCCCTCTGGCAGCTAGCCGATTCCTACAGCAAGATGGGGGACCGCTTCGAGGAGCGCACCGCCGCCGCGCTCAGCCGCATCGTCAGGGATTACCCGCTCAGCGAATGGGTTGACCCGGCGAAGCAGCGGCTGACGGCAATGAATCGTCCGGTCCCGGAAGCCGACCCCACAGCGCTCGCCCGGATGAAGTATGAACAGGAAAATTCCTGGACGCCCGGAACGTGGGATAAGATGTGGGGAATCTTCAAGGGCAGCCCGGAAGTGCGCATGGCCGCGAAGAGCGGAACGCCGGCCGCCGATGTGTTTCAGCCTTCGATCCCCTTGAGCGTGCCTTCGGCCGCCGGAGCCGCCGGGCCCGGAACGCCGGGAACACCGCCGGCGGGCGGAGTATCCGCCGACGTCACGGTATCCACCGTGGGCGATTCGAGCGCGCTCGATACGCAGCCGGACGCCCGCTTGAGCCGCCAGAACCAGGAACAAGAACAACAGCCGCAGCCGGCCAAGCCGGCGGCACCGCAGCCCCCGCGGCAGGAGGAGTAAGGGCTCTGTGACGACCTCCGGACGAGTGCTACTAGCCGATGACAGCCCTCACGCCCAGCGGATGGGCGAACGGATCCTGCGCGAGGAAGGCTTTGAGGTGGTGACCGTTACCGACGGGGAAACCGCCATTATCCGCCTGAAGGATGTCGACCCCGATGTCGTCATCGTCGATGCTTTTCTGCCGCAGGTCTCCGGCTACGATCTCTGCGGCTATATCAAGAAACAACCACAGCATTCCCATGTTAAAGTGTTACTCACTTCCACCGCTCTGGAGAGGGTGGATGAGGACCAGGCCTACAAGGCGGGTGCGGATGGCCAGCTTAAGAAACCTTTTGAGGCATCGGTGATGCTTAAATCTCTCAAAGACCTGATTGGCGGTTCCGACAAGAAGAAGCGAACTGGCACGACCTCTCTCTCCCTCTCATACAACGACGATCCGTCCGCGGCCCAGCCGGACAGCCCGGCGGCCGATTCCGAGGGCGACGATTCGCCCGGCGAGAAACCGGTTTCCGCGCTGCAAGCCTGGCTCCAGCAGCATGATTCCAGCAGCTACGTGGGCAATCAGGATGAGGATTTGCCGGAGGCCGATGGCTTGCCCGAACCCGCACCGGTGCCCGCGGCGGTGATTGAGGAGGTGGCGGAGGCCGTCGGCGGCCTCAGCAACCCGCAACTGCTTCGCAAGCCTGAAGAGGAGCCGGAAGATCTGAGCCTGCGGAACAACCCCGTGGCGCGTCTGCGCAATGCGCCGCCGCCATCGTCGCCGGGTTCCCGTCTGGCGGACCCCTCCGCGGAACCGCTCTCGGCCTCGCAGAGACCGGGAGTGCGCAGTTTTCGAGCGCAGCCGGTAGCCGTTCCGTCGGAACAGGCGGAGCCCGCAATTTCAGCCGCGGAGCCAGCCCGTCCGCCGCGCAAGAGCCTGCTGGAGCAGTTGGAAGAGTTTGAGAGAGCGGCGGCGGATGGGGGAGTGGAGGTCGCGGCCACCGCCACGTTCGCAAAGTCCGAATCCATCGCGGCGGCCGCCGCCCCGGAAGCACCGGCAGCCGAGGCCCCAACTCCTGAAGCGCCAGCGGCACCGGAGCCCGCGCAGCCGGCCGTCGAAGAGAAGGTGGAGGATGCCGTCAACGCGCTGGCCGCGCAGGCAGCCATCGAACCGTCGGAAGATTCCGGAGAGGATCAAGACGAGGTTCTGCTGATTCGGTCCCGCAAGGGACGCTCCAGCCGCCCCTCGCTTCTTGACGCCATCGGCGCCTCCGGCGGCGAGGAGGACGCGCTCGAAGCCTCCCACGTGGAGCCGCGAGTGGAAGAGCGCGCCGAGCCGCAAGCGTCGGATCCGATTTCGGTCGGCGCCGCGGAGGCAGCGGCAGTTGCGGCCGCCAGTGCCGCCCATGAAGCGGTATCCGTCTCCTTGACCGATGCCGGGGTTCGCCTCGATGACGAAGAAGTGCGCGCCGTGGTGGAGATCGCGGTCTCCGCGGCGATGCCCGCCATCGTCGAGGAAGTTTCCCGGTGCGTGCTCTTGGCTCTCGAATCCCGCTATGCGGAAAAGATGTCCGTCAATGGGGACCATTAGCCGATCGAGCGGGATGCACTGCCAGAACGCGTGATGCCCTGCAGGGCCTGGGAACGGCTCACGGGGGCATCTGGCGCCTCGCGCACGGAAATCCGCGCCCGGCGCTCGCGCACTCGCCACCTCGCATGGCCGCGGCTGCGTTCGCTCATCGAATTTTCATTACCGAGAGGAGGCTATCGTGGCCGACAACAGCTTTGATATCGTTTCGAAGGTAGAGATTCCCGAGGTGCAAAACGCCATTCAGCAGGCGCTCAAAGAAATCACCACGCGTTTTGACTTGAAGAATTCCCGCTCCTCCATCGAGCTGCGCGAGAAGGATAACCTCCTGGTTCTCGCCAGCGCCGACGAATTTCAGCTCAAGGCCGTGATCGACATTCTCGAAGCGAAGCTGGTGAAGCGTCAGGTGCCGCTCAAGAATTTCGAGTACGGCGAAGCGCAGCCCGCCGCCGGCCAGAGCGTTCGCATGGAGGTGAAGCTGCAGCAGGGCCTCGCGACGGAGAAGGCCAAGGACATCGTCAAGGCCATCAAGGATTCGAAGATCAAGGTGACGCCCTCCATCATGGGAGATTACGTGCGCGTCGCCTCAAAGAGCCGCGATCTCCTGCAGGACGTCATTCAGCTTGTGAAGAGCAAGGATTTTGGCGTGGCGCTGCAGTTCACGAACTATCGCTAATCCCGGCTCTCCGCCCAAAGTCCGGCTAATGCGGCGGCGAGGCGTGCCCGCCCCCGTTAGAGGGCCGCCAGCCGCGCCAGCGCCCGCTCCCGACCGACGGCCGTGAACACGGCGAAGGCGCCCGGCCCCACCGTTTGCCCCGTGAGCGCGGCGCGGCTGCCGTTGATGAGCAATCCCGCCTTCACCCCGTGCTCCTCCGCGACTGCCCGCAGCTCGGCCTCAATGTGCGCTTCCGAAAAGTCGGCGCTCGCACTCAGCCTCGCGCCCAGTTCCCGGAGCAACTCACGGGCTTGCGGTTTGTCCAGATTCTCCAGAGCCTCCGGCGTCGTCTCGTAGGTGTCGCCGAAATAAGCCTGGCCCTTCTCGGGAAAATCTCCCAGCACTTGGTAGCGGGAACGGATGATGTCGACAATCTCGCGAAAACGCGCCTCGTCCTCCGGCGCGGCAAGCCCCGCCCGCTCCATCGCTTCTCGAACGCGCGGCGCAAGGCGTTCCACCGGCATCGTCCGCAAGTGCTGCGTGTTCAGCCACAGCGCCTTGGGGTCGATCGGGTTCTCTTCGCTGAAGTTCACCGTCGCATTGCTGCGGTTCACGCCCTCGAAGGAGAACTTCTCCCGCACCTCGTCAAGTTGCATGAACTCTTGGTTGTTCTTCGGGTTCCATCCCAGCAGGCAAAGGAAATTGATGTAGGCCTCCGCCACAAAACCCGCGTCCCGGTACGTGGTGACGCTCACCACCGGGCCGTGCTTGCGTTTTGAGAGCTTCGACCCGTCGGGTGCGATCAGCAGCGGCAAATGCGCGAACTCGGGCACCGGCCCGCCCAGAGCTTCGAAAATCAGAATGTGCTTGAACGTGTTCGAAAGATGGTCCTGCCCGCGGATGATGTGCGAGATCCGCAGATCCAGGTCGTCGGCGCAGCTTGCCATGTGGTAAGTGGGAAGGCCGTTGCTGCGCAGCAGCGCGAAGTCCTCGATATCGTCGGCCTTCTTCGCCTGCTTGCGATAGACCAGGTCTTTGAATCCCACCCAGTGGTTTTGCTCCCTAGGCACGCCGAACCGCAGCACAAACGGTTCTCCGGCGGCGGCGCGCCGGTCGCTCTCTTCCCGGCTGAGCTCGCGCATTCCGGCATGGAAGAGCCACGGCCCTTCCGCCGGGTCTTTCTCTTCCTCCGTCTTCTCCATCGGGGTAAAGTCGCGGTACGCCAGCCCCTTCTCGAAGATCTTCCACGCGGCCTTCCGGTGCAGTTCGATTCGCTCGCTCTGGGCATACTGCTCGTCCCAATCGAGCCCCAGCCACCGCAGCCCCTCGAAGATCGATTGCATGGACGCTTCCGTGTTCCGCTCGACATCCGTATCGTCGATCCGCAGAACCATCGTGCCATTCTCTTTGCGGGCGTAAAGCCAGTTGAAAATGAAGGTGCGGGCGCTGCCAATGTGCAGAAAACCGGTGGGCGAAGGGGCAAATCGAACTCGAGGCATAAGCTTCAAGTGTAGCGCAGGGCCGCTTCGAAACCGGGCTGGATCGCTTCCGCCCCAAGCTCGTTTCCGGCCCGCGTTACACTGCTTAGTAGTCTCGTGCCGCCCGCTCCCCACTTAGAGATCCATACTCCGCTGCAATACACCAGAGGCATCGGGCCGGCGCGCGCGAAGGCGCTCGAAGCGAAGGGCCTCTTCACCGTGGAAGACCTGCTGTTCTACATGCCCTTCCGGTATGAAGACCGCTCCAACCTCAAGCCCATCCGCGATCTGGCGCCCGGCGAGATGGCAACGGTCGTCGGACGCGTGCTCGGGATCCACTCGAAGGCGCTGCGCCGCGGTTCCAAGTTGGTCGAGGTCTCCTTCGCCGACGGCAGCGGCGGATCGCTCACGGCGAAGTGGTTCCATGGCGGGTGGATTAGCGACGCCTTCCGGCCGGGAATGCTTGTGGCCCTCTACGGCAAGGTGGAGGTGGAAAGCTACTCGCGCTCCCTCGCCATGCTGCATCCCGATCATGAGGTGATTGACGAAGACCCCGCGAGCGCCGATGCCGCGCTCCACACCGGGCGCATCGTGCCCGTCTACAGCGCCATCGGCAAAGTGAGCGCGCGCCTCCTGCGCAAATACGTGCATTCGGTAATCGAACAGCTTGCCCCGCTGCGGGACGCTCTGCCGAAATGCGTGCGGGAGCCGCTGAAGCTGCCGCCGTTCTGGGAGGCGCTGCGCGATTGCCACTTCCCGCCCGCCGGTGCCGATGTGCGCGCGCTCAACCATTTCCGCAGCGCCGCGCAGCACCGGCTGATCTTCGAAGAGTTCTTCTGGCTCGAATGCGGGCTGATTCTCAAGCGGCGGCGCGCGCGGCGGGAGCGCGGAATTTCCTTCTCCCTGAACGACCGCGTGCGCGAGCAGATCAAAAGGATGCTGCCGTTTCGCCCAACCGGGGCACAGAAGCGCGTGCTTGGCGAGATTGCGGCCGACATGAAAGAGCCGTTCCCGATGCTGCGGATGCTCCAGGGGGATGTGGGCAGCGGAAAGACGCTGGTCGCGGCGGAGGCGGCGATCATCGCGATGGAGAACCAGTATCAGGTGGCCGTCCTCGCGCCTACCGAAATTCTGGCGTCCCAGCACTTCCTCACGTTCAAGCAGCTTCTGGAGCCCCTCGGCTACCAGGTGCTGCTGCTCACCGGCAGCGATTCAGCCAAGGCGAAAAAGCAAAAGAAGCTCGTGATCGAGGGCGGGCTCGCCCACGTCGTCGTCGGCACGCACGCCATCCTGCAGGAGGATGTCTCCTTTGAGAAATTGGGGCTGACGATCATTGACGAGCAGCACCGCTTCGGCGTCCTGCAGCGCCTCCAGTTGATGCGCAAAGGCGCAACGCCGGACGTGCTCGTCATGACGGCCACGCCGATTCCGCGCACGCTCGCGCTCACCTTGTACGGCGACCTCGAAGTTTCCGTGATCGACGAAATGCCCGCCGGGCGCAAGGCCATCCTCACCCGGATGATGCCGGAATCCCATATTGAGCAGGTGTGGAGCTTTGTTCGTGGTGAGATTGACGCCGGGCATCAGGCCTATGTCGTCTACCCCATGGTGGAAGAGAGTGAAACGGCCTCCATGAAAGCGGCCGAGCAGATGGCGGAACACCTGAGCCGGAGTGTCTTCCCGGATCTTGAGATCGGGCTTCTGCACGGCAAAATGAAGGCAGCCGACAAAGACCGGGCGATGGAGCGATTCAAGCAAGGCCAGACCCACATTCTGGTCTGCACGACGGTGATCGAGGTGGGTGTGGACGTGCCCAACGTCACCGTCATGGTGATTGAGCACGCGGAGCAGTTCGGCCTTTCCCAGTTGCACCAGTTGCGCGGGCGGGTGGGGCGCGGCCCGGCACAGAGCTATTGCATTCTGGTGCCCTCCAAATTGAGCCCCGACGCCGAGATGCGCCTGCGCACCATGGTGGAGACGAACGACGGCTTCCGGATCGCGGAAATGGACCTGCAGTTGCGCGGACCGGGGGAGATGTTTGGCACCCGGCAATCCGGCCTTCCGGCCTTCCGCTTCGCCGACCTCGTCCGCGATTACGACATCCTGGAGCACGCCCGCAGTGAAGCGACGGCATTTATTGAGAAATACGAAGGCAAGGCCGAACTGAAAGAAGCCGCGGAGTACATCCGCGAACACTGGCAGCGCCGATACGGGCTGGTTCTGGTGGCATAAAGTCTCGTTCTGGTGGCGTAAGCCGGTGGAGTGGGCGTCCCGTGCCGGCGGGAGAGAAGGGAGGACAAGTGCGAATCATCGCTGGAGAGTTCAAGAGCCGGCGTCTCAAGAGCATCCCGGGTCTCGATACCCGGCCGACGCCGGACCGGCTGCGCGAAGCGCTCTTCAGCATCGTTGAACGGGAGATCGACGGGGCCGTTTTCGCGGACCTCTGCGCCGGCACGGGCGCGGTCGGCCTCGAAGCGCTCAGCCGCGGCGCATCGAGCGTGATCTTCGTCGAGAGGCACGCCAAGGCGGCCAAGATTCTCCGCGAGAACATCGCCAGCCTCGGCGCGGAAACCCGCACCCGGCTGATGATGGAATCCGCCTCGCGGGCGGCCGCGCATCTCGAAGCGCACATCGTCTTCCTGGACCCGCCCTACGAGCTTGGCGGCGAATACGAGGCCTGTCTGGAAGCGCTCGGGGTGGGGCGCGCGGAGCTGGTTCTAGTGCAGCATGACGCCCGCCGCAAACTGCCGGTCCGTTATGGCGCGCTCGAACGCACCCGCACGCTGAAGCAGGGGGATAACGTGGTTTCTTTCTATCGCAGAAGCCCCGCGGCGGGGGATGCATCCCCGGTGCCGGGCTGAGGCGGCGCGGGGAACTGGTTTACCCTGAAGGAAGGTGGAGAGAATTCCCGCATCCCCGAACCCCGCGTCCGAAACGCCTCTGATCGCCGTCGCGATGAGCGGCGGAGTGGACAGCTCCGTCGTTGCCGCGCTCCTCCATTCCCGCGGCGAGCGCCTTGTGGGCATGACGATGCAGCTCTGGAATCAGCGCCGGCTGCCGGAGGTGGCCACGGAGGGCGCCACCGGGCGCTGCTGCTCGCTCGACGACGTTTATGACGCGCGCTACGTGGCCAACAAGATCGGCATTCCGTATTACGTCGTCAATTTTGAAGAGCAGTTTGAAGAGAGCGTCGTAAAGCCGTTCGTGCAGGATTACCTCGAAGGGCGCACCCCCATTCCGTGTACGCTCTGCAACAACTTCATCAAGTTCGACCAGTTTCTGGATATGGCGGCTTCGGTGGGCTCGGAGCGCGTCGCCACCGGGCACTACGCCCGCATCGACCAGGACCCCGTCACCGGGCGCTGGCGTCTCAAGCGCGCCGTCGACGAGACCAAGGACCAGACCTACTTCCTGTTCGGCCTCACCCAGGAGCAGCTTGCCCGGACCCTTTTCCCCCTGGGCGGCATGCGCAAGACCGAGGTGCGGGAACTGGCCCGTGCCCTCGACGTCCCCATTGCCGACAAGCCCGACAGCCAGGAGATTTGCTTCGTTCCCAACGGGGACTACGCCGGGTTCATTGCCGCCTATTTCCGCGAACAGGGCATCGACGCCGGACGCGAGCGGGGCGAAATCCGGGACGAGCAGGGCAAGCTGCTCGGCGAGCACAAGGGTGTACACCATTACACAATCGGCCAGCGCAAGGGAATCGGCATCGCCGCGCCCGCGCCACTGTACGTGATCTCCACGGAACCTGCCACGCAGACGGTGGTCGTCGGCAGCGGAGTCGGCTTGATGCGCCGCCGCATGCGCGTGAAAGACGTAAACTGGATCTCCATCGAAGCGCCGTCGGAACCCATTCGCGCCCTGGTGCGGATTCGCAACCGGCACCTCCCCGCCGCCGCAACCGTGTATCCCGCGGGTGAGAGTGGGGCGGTGGAGGTGGAGTTTGATTCCCCCCAACGGGCGATTACGCCGGGGCAGGGCGCGGTCTTTTATCACGAGGACCTAGTGCTGGCGGGCGGGTGGATTGTCGAATCCATCGAAGAGGAACCAGCCTTGTTGGAATAAGATACAGTCTGATTCTTATCTGTTACTTGAGATAGAGAAGGGAAGTGGATCGCTTGCGAAAGCAGACCGGCGTTGGCCCTTGGCTTTCCTATGCATTCGTGCGCGCCGTGTTTTGGGTGCTTGGGCACCTTCCCGACGCCCCCGGTCTCTTTCTTTCCGAATCTTTGTTTCGCGCCCTCGATCTGCTCGTGCCGCGACTGCGCCGGGTGGCTCTGCGCAACCTCGAACTCGCCGAACCCGCGCTCAGCCCACAGGAACGCGGGAGAAGGGTGGCGGAGGTTTACCGCTCGCTCGCCCGTCTCGTCTGGGTGATTGCAAAACTCTCATGTATTGGCTTTACCTCCGTCTCTAACTATTTGCGGATAGAGCACTTAGAACATGTAAAGCAAGCACTCGCCAAACAGCGTGGGCTTCTCTTTGCAACCGGCCACCTGGGCGCATGGGAACTGAGCGCGCTCGCGTTTGGGCAACTCGTGCAGCCGATGGATGTGGTCGCGCGGCCTCTCGACAATGTGTATCTCGACGCCTGGCTTACCTCGCTGCGGGAGCAGACCGGCAACCGGATTCTGCAAAAATCGGGCACGCTGCGGGAGATCATGCGGGCGCTCGCCGAAAACCGGGCGGTTGGCCTGCTGCTCGATCACAACGTCATTTCGCACGATCTGTGCTTCGTCGAATTCTTCGGGATCAAGACCTCGGCGAGTACCGTATTCGCCAAAATCGCCGCCCGTTCGGGAGCGCCCGTGGTGCCGGGTTTCGCGCTCTGGTCCGCCTCGGAACGCCGCTATGTCCTTCGTTTTGAAGAGCCGGTCGAGATTACAGGCGATGCGGAGGCGGATACGCAGGCCATCCATTCGGTGATCGAAGGCGTCATCCGCCGCCATCCGGAACAATGGCTCTGGATCCATCGGCGCTTCAAGACGCGCCCCCAGGGCGAAGCATCGCTTTACGATTGA
>JBDIBK010000145.1:0-10079 GCA_039812845.1 Bryobacterales bacterium | reverse complement strand
CCCGAGATTCGTCCCTTGCTTTGTATATGCGTCGATTCCCATTTCTGCCCGTCCTGATTCTTGGCCTTGCGATGGCCGTGATCGGCTCGATCCATCTAAGCGCGCAGGCAGCGTCGCCGAAAGCCGCGCTTGCGCCCGAGATCAACCAGATAGAATTGGCGGATTACCTCCGCTATGTCAATCTGTGGCCGAAGGAAGTCTCCGTCCAGTTCGAGAAAGCCACGCCGTCGAAACTGCTCCCAGGGTTTTTCGACCTCCCCGTGAAAGTGAGCGCCGGGCACACGGCCATCACGCAGATGTACCTGCTCTCGCCCGATGGCAAGCATCTCGTTCGCTCCCAGGCCGGCGACCGGCTGGGCAAGACCGTGTTCCCCGTGGACGGCTACCCCTTCGCCGCCGAGCAGGCGCGGCTGAAGTTGGACGGGCGTCCCAGCATTGGACCCGCCAATGCCCCCGTCACCATCGCCGTCTTCAGCGACTTTCAATGCGGATTCTGCCGGGAGGAAGCGAAAATTTTGCGCAGCAATCTGCTGAGCGCCTACCCGGAGAAAGTGAGGATGGTGTTCCTCGATTTCCCGCTCACCCAGATCCACGATTGGAGCCAGCAGGCGGCTGTGGCCGGGCGCTGCGTGGCCGCCCAAAGCCCGGAGAAGTTCTGGCTGTATCACGATTGGGTCTTCGACGAGCAGCCGGCCATTTCGAAGATGAACTTCAACGGCAAGTTCCTCGAATGGTCTGGGAAAAATGGCCTCGACGCTTTGCAATTGGGCCGCTGCCAGCAGGACCCCAGCGTCAATGCAGCCGTTACCGCCAGTTTCCAGGACGCCTTGAACCTTGGGCTTACCTCCACGCCCACGATGTTCGTGAATGGGCGGCAGATCGGCGGAAAGCTCGAATGGCAGGCGCTGAAACAGGTGATTGACACGGAGCTCGAATACGCCGCGGCCGCAAAGAAGAAAGAGGAGTGCTGCTCGGTCACCCTGCCGGGCATCTTCAAACAGTGACCGCGCGTCCTCACCCGTCCCTGAAGCTTGCACGCTGCCTTGGCGTCTGCCTCGCCGCTTTGCTGTTGCTTGAGGCAGCGGCGGCCTCGCGCGGCGCGGTGGATTTCTCAGTGGATCGATGGCAGCGCCATGTCGAGTTCCTCACCTATCCGGGGTTGGAAGGCAGAGCCTTGGGCAGCAAAGGCGCCGCCAAGGCCGCCGCCTACATTGAAGAGCGCTTCCGCGAGTCCGGGCTCCATCCCGCGCCGGGCCTGGGCACGCGGCTCAGCTTCCCGGTGAGCCTTGATCTCGAATTGCCGAATGCGGAAAATCGCAACGCTTTTCAGGTGGCCGGGCCCGCTTCCGCCACCTCCCTCCAGTTGCGCAAAGATTATCAGCCGCTATCCTTCTCCGGGAATGCCAATCTCGAAAACCGGCAGCTCGCCTTCGCCGGCTACGCCATCGCGGACCCAAAGCGAGACTACGACGACTTCAGCGGCCTCGATATTCACGGCAAAATCGTGATTGCCTTCCGCCGCGAACCGCAGGAACGAGTTCCGGATAGCCGTTTCCGGGGCCTCGATTTCACCCCCGATGCGAGCTTCGCCGCGAAAGCGAACGCCGTGGCGGATCGGGGCGGCGTCGCTCTGGTGCTGATCTCGAACCGGCTTCCCGCGGAGCTGAACGACGAACTGCCGCCCTTCTCCGCTTCGGCCGGGCCCGGAAATCTGCCGATCCCCGTGCTCCTCGCGCGCGCCGCGGCCATTGCCCCCTTCTTCACCGAACAGGGTCTTGAGTTGCAGGCGCTGCTCCGCCAAATTGACCGCGAAGGCCAGCCGCACTCCTTCGCTTTCCCGCCCGGCTATCGCGCCTCCTTGCACGTCACGCTAAAAGGAAAATCGGCGGAAGGGTTCGACGTCCTGGGTTGGAAGCCCGGCCAGACGGACGAATACATCATCGTCGGCGCGCACTACGATCACATCGGGTACGGCAAGCGCTTCGCCATGGATCCCGCGGCCAAGGGCCTCCTCCATCCTGGCGCGGACGACAACGCCTCCGGCGTGGCATCCATGCTCGAACTGGCGCGGGCCGTGGCTAGCGGCCCTACCCTCAGGCGGGGGGTGCTCTTCGTCGCATTTGGGGGCGAAGAGCATGGGCTCTTCGGGTCGGCCGCACTGCTCCAGCATTCCGCCGCTCTTCCTGGACATTTAGTCGGCATGATCAACTTCGACATGGTGGGCCGCCTCCGCAACAACGATCTCTTCATTGCCGGATTGGAGAGTGCCCCGGCGCTGATCCCGCCCACCGAGCGGGCCGCTCAGGCGGCGGGCCTCACGCTGCGCCGCATCGCCGATTACCCCTACAGCATGAGCGACCACGGCACCTTCCTTGACGCAGGCATCCCCGCCCTGCTGTTCTTTACGGGCCTGCATCCGGAATATCATACGGCCCAGGACACCGCGGATACTTTGAATCCAGAGGGCGCACAGTCCATGTTAGCAGTGGCTTACGAAACCCTCCTCTTCTTGGCGGATTCGCCGGGCGGCGTGGAATACGTGCCCGGACAGGACCCCGCCATCCAGCGCAACTTGCGCGAAATCGCCGCACCCTCCAACCCGTTCCAGCAGGAATAGCCGGTCGCAGTCGGCCACACCTCCCCATCTGCGGGCGAAAGTCCTCTAGTACTAACCCACCTTGAAACTCGGCGAGAGCCTTGAATCCTTGCCCAAAACTCAATATCCTTTGGTTATCCCTGTTAGCGACGCGAAGTTCAATGTTCGGGCGGAGGCATCGGTTTTAGTTCCGGCGTCTTGAAAGCCAGGTTGAATCGGTTTCGGTCTGGAAGGTCCATTCTCTGGGAGCGCTTTGGCTCTGGATTGGACGGTGAGGAGCCCGGTTCGCCGGATTTCCCCCGCCGTTGGCGTCTTCTTCGACGGGAACTGCCGTTAGAAGGCAAAGTTTTCGCGCTCGGCGAGTAAACGCTCACCGGGTGCGGCCGATAAGTACAGAGCATGCAAGCTACGAAACGTACGGCGATCAAAACCCGCGAACTCCCCCCCTTGATCCTGCACCCCCTGGCGGAGGAAGGCTCACCGGAAAGTATGCTTGAGGGCTCCCGTGCAAACTTGATGCTGCACGGCCTGCTCCCCCACGACACCCAGTCCGACGACGAGCTGATCGGGAAAGTGGCCCGGAGCCGCTATCTGGAGCTGCGCATGCTCTATTTCGTGGGCAAAGATCTGGAGCGCTGGCTGCAGCAGTGCGCCGAGTTCGTCGAGAATGACCGTGAACTCATCGGCCAGAACTATTGCCAGCAAAGTTTCGCCAGTTACCTGATTGAAAGCACGCCCAACGGCGTCCGCAACAAGCTCCTCTCGTGGGGAGTCGTGGATTACCGCAACATTTTTGTGCGCGCGCTGGGTCTGCGTTCGGTGTTTCAGGAGTTGCCCTCGTTCGACACCATTTCCCCCACCTTCCTCCTGGATTACCACCGCTTCACGGACTACCTTTACGCCTGCCGCCAGCAGTTGAGCCCCTTCACCCCCATCGCGGTGAATACCTTTGTGTTCGAGATCTACGCCTCCGCCGAGTACAGCCAGATGCTCGAAAAGCAGTGGAACGAAGCGGGCATCTAACCCGCGGGGCCGTCATCTCCCGCCCCTCCGCGCTCCGTGGCCGCACCGCGCGATTGCAGCCGTTTCCCGCCGCCCAATCCGGTGATATGGTGGACCTATGCCATTCCCCCGCGTCCTTCTGGTGAAGCAGCATTTCCCCAATCGGGTCATCGCCGATATCCCGGCCGAGGTCCATCGCCAACTCTCCCAGTCCCCCTTCGCGTCCAGGGTGAAGCCCGGCGGCACCGTAGCCATCGGGGTCGGCAGCCGCGGAATCGTGAATATCAATGTCATCGCCAGGGCGATTGTGGACTATTGGAAATCTATTGGACGCCAGCCATTTATCTTCCCGGCAATGGGCAGCCACGGCGCGGCCACCGCCGAAGGCCAGGCGGACGTGCTCGCCCATTACGGCATCACGGAAGCCACCATGGGTTGCCCCGTTCACAGCCAGTTGGACGTGGTTTCTCTCGGCAAAACCGCGGACGGCATCGAAGCCTTCATGGACCGCCTCGCCTTCGAAAGCGACGGCGTGATGATGGCCGGCCGCGTGAAATGGCACACGGATTTTGTCGGCGGAATTGAGAGCGGCCTCTTCAAGATGATGGCGATCGGCCTGGGCAAGTTCGCCGGGGCGAAGATCTATCACGCCGAGGCCTACCGCCATTATGGGCTGGAGCACGTCATTCGCACGGTGGGCCGCCAGGTGCTGGCTTCCGGCAAAGTGATCGGCGGGCTGGCGATTCTCGAAGATGCCAACCACGCCACGGCCAAGCTGGCAGCGGTGCCGGCTGAAACGATGGAAAAGGACGAAGAGGCACTGCTCGCGCTGGTTTCCCAGTGGCGTGCGCGGATCCCCGTGAAGGAACTCGACATCCTGATCGTCGACGAGATGGGGAAGCACATCTCGGGTGCCGGCATGGATACCAAGGTCATCAACCGCAGCGTCTGGGGAGAGTCTAACTGCTTCCCCGATCTGCCGCTCATTCGCCGCGTCTTCACGCGCGAACTGAGTGAGATGAGTTACGGCAACGCAGTTGGGATCGGGCTGGCCGACATGGTGACGGATCGCCTCGTGGCTTCCGTGAACTGGAACACCACGCACATCAATTCGATCACCGCGAATTCGATCACCGCCATCCGGACCCCCATGCACTTCGCGACTGACCGGGAGTGTCTCGAAAAGCTCGCCCTCTCCTGCGGCGTTTTCGAGCCCTCCACCCTGAAGATCGCCCGCATCCGCAACACCATGCTGCTCGATGTGCTCGAACTCAGCGAGACCCTGCGCGAGGAAGTGGAAGCAAACCCGTCGCTTGAGATCCTCGCTACCAGAGACTGGGTGTACGGCGCGGATGGAATGCTGCCCGATACCTTCAGCGTAGAGGCTGGGATGGCGCACCATTGAGGCACGGTCCGGGCGCGTTCGTCCTGGCCCGAGCGGCAACGCTATAATTTAACGAGAACCGGTTTGCAGACGGGAAGGGGCGTATCGCCTGTTGCAGGATTCAAGCATTCTCTGGCTTCGCGTAGCCGCCATCCTTTATTTTCCGGGCCTGATCGTCGCGCTGCTCTCCTTCATCCGCCGTCACCCTGGGAGATTCCGGGTGGCCCTGGTGAGCTTCCTCATGGGTGCCACGGTTCACCTGGTTGCCATCGTGGAAGAGGCGCTCGAAGTGGGCGCGTTCCCGGCCAACAATTTCTTTGAAGCCATTTCCCTGCTTGGCCTCGTGCTGGCGATCGTGTTTCTGGTTTGCCACTGGCTTTATCATTTTGAGAGCCTCGCGGTGCTCATCATGCCGCTGGTCTTCCTGATGGCGCTCACGGGCGGCACCGCCAGCGAAAACCACGCGCTGCAGATCGGCTCCATGCGCGACGTCTGGCTCACCACGCACGTGGTCTTCATCATGCTCGGCTACGCGGGCTTGCTGATTTCGGCGGCGGTGTCGGTCTTCTACCTTTGGAAGTCCCGGCAGCTCAAGCAGAAGCGCCTCCCCGCGCGGGACGACGCGGTGCCCCCGTTAATGACTCTCGATCAGATTGTCGCCAAGTCGCTCGGCTGGGGCTTTCTTGCGCTCACCGTGGGCCTCGTGCTGGGCATTATCTGGGCCTCCAATGAGAGCGGGACCCGCTGGATTTTTGAGCGGCGCATCCTGATCGCCGTAATCACTTGGCTCATTTACCTGCTGCTGGTGTTTTTGCGAATGGCCTCCGGCTGGCGGGGCGCGCGGGCGGCGATCCTGACCCTCGCGGCTCTATTTCTTTGCGGCATCACGTGGATAACCCATTCCGGTGTCGCGGCGGTGTTGCGGCAATGAATCTCTGGACCGTCGGCCTCAGCCACCGCACCGCGCCCGTCGAACTGCGCGAGAAGTTCGCGCTCGATTCCCGCGCGCTGCTCGAAGCCTGCCGCCGTCTCGGCCGCCTGCCGGGCGTGGCGGAAGGGATGCTGGTGTCCACCTGCAACCGGGTGGAGGTAATGGCGCTGCTCGAAGACGGCCGCGAAGGCAAGGACGCGTTGCTCCGTTTTCTGTTGGCCGAAGGCGCTGGGTGCCTGCCATGCGAGGAAGAGCACTTCTACGCGCTTCACGGGCGCGACAGCGTCCGGCACCTCTTCCGCGTCGCCGCCAGCCTCGATTCCATGGTGGTGGGCGAACCCCAGATTCTCGGCCAGCTCAAGGCCGCCTACGCGGTGGCCAGAGAGGCGCGCAGCCTCCACGGCATGCTGGATCTCATGGTCACGCGCGCCTTCCGCATCGCCAAGCGCGTCCGCTTTGAAACGGGAATCGGCGAAAGCGCGGTCTCCATCAGCTTTGCCGCCGTGGAACTGGCCCGGCGCATCTTCGGCTCCCTCAAGGGCAAGCATGTGCTCATCCTGGGCGCGGGCAAAATGTCCGAACTCGCCGCCCGCCACCTGCACCGCGCCGGCGCGGAGAACATCTACGTCACCAACCGGACCCACGAGCGGGCCGTCGAACTCGCTTCCATCTTCCGCGGGCAGAGCGTCCCGTACGAGGAACTGCCGAAGCGCCTCGCGGAGATGGATATCGTCATCACCTCCAGTGGCGCGTCGCAGCACATCATCACCAGGGACATGATGCGCTCCGTCATGGAGACGCGCCGGCACCGACCCGCCTTCCTCATCGACATCGCCGTTCCCCGCAACGTGGAGCCCTCCGTTCATCACCTCGATCAGGTCTTCCTCTACGACATCGACGACCTGCAGAAGGTGGTGGAAGAGAACGTCAAGGGCCGGGCCGCGAAAGCCGACGAAGCCGAAGAGATCGTCCGTCTTGAAGTGGAGAGGGTGCTTCAGCGGCTCAAGGGGCGGGAGGCGGCGCCGGCCATCGTGGAGTTGCAGGAGCAGCTCGAACGCATCCGGATCGCCGAAATCGGCCGCGCCCGGCGGAAGCTCGCGGCGCTCTCGCCGGAGCAGGCGGAAGCCGTCGACGCCCTCACCCGCGGCATCGTCAACAAGATCGCCCACGGGCCCATCTCCGAACTGCGGAGGCTCTCCGCCGACCCCGACGGAGCCGACATTGTTGAGATTCTCCGCCGTGCATTCCGCATCGATTCCGCCCCGCCGGACGACGTTCCCGTTGAATCCGTCAGCGAATCCACCGGGGAAGCTCTGGAGCCCATCCCCACCGAAGCCATCGCCGCGGAGAGGAAAGGAAACCGGTGAGCGCAATCCTCCCCGCCGCCAATCGCATCTTGCGCATCGGCTCTCGCGGTTCGAAGCTGGCAATCTGGCAGGCCGAATGGGTGAAGGCGCGCCTCGAAGAGCGGGGCGAGGTCTGCCGCATCGAGATCATCAAGACCACCGGCGACAAGATCCTCGACGTCCCGCTGGCCAGGATCGGCGGCAAGGGCCTCTTCACCAAAGAGATTGAGGAAGCGCTGCTCGAAGAGCGCATCGATTTGGCCGTTCACAGCTTGAAAGATCTGCCCACGGAGCTTCCCCAGGGCCTCACCGTTGCCTCCATCCCCCAGCGCGAAGACCCCCGTGATGCGCTGGTCGGGGCCACGCTCGAAGCGCTCCCCCGTGGCGCGCGCGTCGGCACCAGTTCCCTGCGGCGTTCGGCCCAGTTGCGTGCGCTGCGCCCGGATCTCGAAATTCTCGACGTGCGCGGCAACGTGGATACCCGCCTCCGCAAACAGCGGGAAGGCCAGTACGACGCCTTGGTTATGGCGAGTGCCGGGCTCACGCGCCTGGGCCTTGAAGCGCATATCGCGGAATATCTGAACCCGGCGGAGTTCCTTCCCGCGGTAGCGCAGGGCGCGTTGGCCATCGAGACGCGCGACGACGGCGGCGTCGCCTTTAAGGCCTGTCAGGCGCTCAGTGACCCGCGCGCCACGTCGGAAGTCACGGCGGAGCGGGCGCTGCTCGCGGGGTTGGGCGGCGGATGCCAGGTGCCGCTCGGCGCGCATGCCATGGCCCATGGCGATCAATTGCGCCTATGCGCGGTGGTCGTCTCGCCCGACGGGCGTCTGGCCATCCGCAAAGAGGCCACCGGCGACATCGCTAGCGCTGCCAGCCTGGGAGAGGAACTGGCGAAACAATTCCTCGCATCCGAAGCGCGCCAGATCATCGAAGCGGTGGAAGCAGCCGCGACGGAGCCGGACGGTGAGCGCTAATCCCCCGCGCGGTGAGCTGGCCGGCCAGCGGGTAATCGTCACCCGCCCGCTCCATCAGGCGGCGGAGCTGCGGGAAATGCTCGAAGCCCATGGCGCGACCGTGCTTCTCATTCCCGCACTGGAAATGCAGCCGCCTGCAAACCCCGGCCCTCTGGACGAAGCCCTGCGCGAATCCGGCCGCTACCAGTGGGCGATCTTCACCAGCGCGAATACCGTGGAGCGCGTAGCCGCGCGCGCCGCGGAACTCGCTCTCCCCCCGCTTCAACGCCTGCTGGCGAACGCGCAAATTTGCGCCATCGGGCCGGCCACCCAGGCCGCGCTCGAATCGCTGGGCTGCCGTGTCGCCTTGCTGCCGGAGCGCTACGTGGCCGAGAGCGTCGCCGCCGCCTTCAGCGCCGTGCCGTTAGCGGGAGTTCGCGTTCTGCTGCCCCGCGCCGAAGTCGCCCGGGACGTCGTGCCCGCCGCCCTCCGCGAGCGCGGCGCCCTCGTCGATGTCGTCGATGCCTACCGCAGCGTGATCCCCGCCGGCTCCATCGCCGCCATCCGCGAGATGCTGGACCGTGAAGAAACCGTGGATTGGGTGACCTTCACCAGCGGCTCCACCGTCACGAACTTCCTCGCCATGGGCGGCCAGCCGCTGCTCAAAGGCGCGCGCATCGCCAGCATCGGCCCCATCACCAGCGAGGCCGCCGCAAAGCACGGCCTCCAAGTCGACGCCGAAGCGCAACCCCACACCGCATCCGGCCTCGTAGCCGCCTTGCTCCAATACGGCCCCGGCCTCCGAACCCATTCCGAAGACTAGCTATCTTCCACGCTCAGCTTCCAAAGCGCCCCCCGCCGTTCGTACCCCGCCGTTTCCACCCCGCCCCCCGCACTCCGAGAGCCCAGCGGGCGGCATGAGCCAGCCGTGGGCGTAAGCCCGCGGGCCATGCAACGCCCCAATATTTCAGCCTCGCGCAGCGAGTCCATGGAGCGTCCGCCCCATTTGGCGGTGCGACTCCCCGGCGGCCACGCCCGCATCGTCTTCACTTGCACCGAGTGCCCGCCCACCCAGTTCGAGGGCGTCGGAATACGCCGCACCGCCGCACCTCGAAGCAAGGCGCGGTTCCTCAACCGGCCTCCTAAATCGCGCACCCCAAGAATTTGCAGAGATTGAAAGGTACCGGGGAAATGCGTAGACTCAGGAATACCGTGCGCCAGGGTGCCGGGAAGGAGATCGCGCCGCAATGCCTGTAACAGATCGCCGAAGCTTTTTGGTCAATTCAGCCAAGGCCGCCATGGCAGCCCCCGCGGTGCTCGGCCGGGCACAGCAGGAGAAACTGCGTGTGGGGATTATCGGCACAGGCTGGTGGGCGGGCGTGAACATGAACGCCGCCTGGGCCGTGGGCGGCATGGAGTGCAGCGCGATCTGCGACGTGGATACCGCCCAGAGCGATGCGTTCACCCTGGAGTGTGAAAAGAAACAGGGGTCAAGGCCGAAATTCTACAAGGAATATCGGGATCTCCTTGAGCACCCAGGGCTCGATCTGCTCTTCATCACTACGCCGCCGCAATGGCACGCCCTTCCGTTCATCGCGGCTTGCGAAAAGGGGCTGCCTGTGTACTGCGAAAAGCCCCTTGCCTACGATGTGCGGGAGGGGCAGGCCATGATCGCCGCACGGAAGAAAGCCGGGAATGTCGTGCAGATCGGCTTTCAGCGGCGCAACAGCGATGCGTTCCGCGCCGCGGGCGACTATCTCGCCAGCGGCAAACCGGGCCAGATCGTCCAGATCGACGCCCATATTCATTACAAAGCCGCAACGCCGGATCCCACACCGAAAGCGCCGCCCCCGACCCTCGATTGGGA
>JBDIBK010000144.1:0-10082 GCA_039812845.1 Bryobacterales bacterium | reverse complement strand
TCCTTGTAAGTGATTGAAACACAATTGCCTTACTGCGGAACAGTCACCCAGCGGGTTGCACCCGCCCAGAAAGCGCGCGATTTGGAAGCGCCTCTCCTTCACCATGCGAACTAATACTGGAAATGGTAGGTAGCCGATCGCAGCTATTGAATTTCATAGCAGTCAACTAAGATATTTTCTTTCTCCGATGGCCGGGATAGACTTCTAACTGGAATGATCGGGATCCGCATCCAATACGGTCGATTCACTCGATGAAAAAGAGCATGGGCACAGTGCCAAACGGGGCGCTGATCGCGATTTTCGCAATTTTGCCGGTGCTGTTTCTTCCACAGGGTGCGTTCGCCCGAGAGGACCCGGTCGCGGTCACCAAGTCGGTTCCCGCTGCGTGTGCCGTCCCCGCCACTGGATTCAAGTACGCGGATCGGACGGGTATCGGGTTCCCCTCCGGCAACGGCGTTAGCGCCGATGCCGGGCTGTCGAATACGCTGAGCCGCACGTTGCGTTTGCGTTACTGGCGGCGAATCGTCAGAATCGGGCCGAGGGCGGTGGTCGAACCGAGCGCACAGGTATGTCCAAGCGGGCTGGAAGCCAATCGAGTTCATGAGGCCACCACTTGTTCCGGGAATTTTCGCACTAGGGATTTTCTCAAAGAATGAGTTGAGATTGGACCGTCTAGTGTATAAACTACACTCCAACTGGTTGCGCAAGGGTCATTAATAGAAATCCGACTGTTGTCCAAAGCGTTGTTCCAGCGGCTTCGCAAAACGAGTCTTGGTGACCCTTCTGGCCATTGTGAGTTAAGAACAGTTCACTTCTGTCTGGAGGAATCGATGTACAGGAAGATAGGTGTAGGGATGATGCTGCTGGCGATAATTTGCCTGGTGGTTTCTCCCGCTTTCTCGCAGTCTGACAGTACCAGCATCTCGGGCCTCGTGCGAGATCCGAGCGGTGCCGTGGTCGCTGGTGCGGAGGTTTCAGTCGTTAACGAAGGGACCGGATTTGAGCGCAGGACGACTACGAACAGCTCCGGCCTTTACACGGTGCCCAACGTACCGCCCGGTTTCTATAGGATCACTGTCGAGGCGGCCGGCTTTAAGAAGTTCGAAGGAACCCGTAACCGGGTTGAAGCGGCGATACCCGCGCAGGTGAATGTGGATATGTCCGTCGGCCAGGTTTCCGAATCGGTTACGGTTGAGGCGAGCGCCGCCCAACTTAACACCGAATCTGCCGCGGTCGGCAAGACCGTCGAAGAGACGCAGATCCAGAACATCGCGCTGAACGGCCGCAATCCGCTGTTTCTGGCGATCTTGAAGCCCGGTGTGCGCCGGGGTTCGCCGATGAACGGCTTCAGCTACGGCCTCGATTCCGGCGGCCTGACGATCAACGGCGGTCGCTCGCAGGATTCGCTAATCACCTTTGACGGCGCTGTCGGCATCCGCACGCGTGCGAACGGCACGTCGATTGGCACGGCCGACGCAGATACTGTGCAGGAGATCCAAGTTCTTACGGCCAACTACTCCGCGGAGTACGGCCGATCGGCGGCGGGCCAGATCCGCATGGTCACGAAATCGGGTGGCAAGGATTTCCATGGCTCTGCGTACGAGTATTTCCGCAACAACAATCTGGATGCCAATAGCTGGAACCGCAATCGGCGCGCGGCGACAAACTTTGTGGCTCCGATGAAGTTCAACCAGTTCGGCTATAACGTCAGCGGGCCCGTCACCATCCCCGGAAAATTCAACACCAACCGCGAAAAGCTGTTCTTCCTATGGGCACAGGAATATGTGCGACGCCGCTTCGAAGATACTTTGCAGCAGCGTGTGCCGAGCATGACCATGCGCCAGGGGGATTTCAGTGAACTGTTGAATTCCAACATTTACTACAGCAGTGCCCGCGTGATCCGCGACCCGGCCACGAACCAGGCATACGTGAACAATGTGATTCCTAAAGCGCAATTGAGCCACAACGGCATGGCGTTTCTAAACACCTATTACGCGCCGAATGGAAGCTTCGGCGGTAACAACTGGCTGCTGGTCCGCCCGGGGCGTCAGAACCAGCGCAAGGACACGGTTTCGATCGATTACAACCCGTCGATGAATCAGTTCTTCAAGTTCCGCCTAGCCAACTATTCTTATACCGGTCTCGACACCAGCCGCGGGGGCTTCGACTACGCTATCACCGATTGGAGCCGTCCGAACCGTACGGGCAGCCTCGGCTATACCTGGACGGTGACCCCGACCACGGTCAACGAGTTCCTGGCTTCGGCGTCGGTGGACCGCGTCCGAATCGGCATTGATGAGACCGGCCAACGGTATCTGCGTTCGCGCTCGGGCATCAACTACCCCTACATCTTTCCGGAGAAAAAGGAGATCTTCGACAAGGTCCCAACGATCGTGATCCCCAATGTCGGCACGATCGACGGCGGCCCCTATCCGTCCTCGTCGGCCGGCCCGATCTACCAGCTCTCCGATAACTTCACCAAGATCCTGGGCAATCACACCTTCAAGGTCGGTGCCCTGTTCGAGCGTTCCGGTCAGAACGACTTCGATCAAATCAACGTCTCCGGAGTTCCTGGCGGAACCAACAACCAGAACGGACGTTTCCAGTTTAATGACGGTGTATTCACGGGCACCGGTTTGGCGAACGCGGCTATCGGCCGATTCACGACTTATGCCGAGATCGGTCCGCGAGCCTATACGCCTTACCGGAGCCACATGTTTGAGTTCTTCGGGCAGGATTCCTGGCGCGTGAACGCGAAACTCAAACTGGAACTCGGCTTCCGCACGACCTGGCAGAACGGCTACTACAAGTCGCTGTGGGGCAATATCGCCATCTTCGACGCCAACAAATACGATGCCTCCAAGGCGGCGGTGATCGACCGCAAGACCGGCTTTGTTCTGTCCGGCAATCGTTACAATGGCGTCGTCATTCCTGGCAGTTCGTTTCCCGACGCCGGCAAAGGCCGTGTACCCGCGATCGATTCCGGACTCTATGACAACCTGCTGTCCGGTGGCAGCGCCTATCCGTCCCGAAACCAGTGGAACTGGATGCCGCGCCTCGGTTTGGCTTACTCCATCACCGACAAGGATGTCTTGCGCATTGGCGGCGGCGGGTTTACCTCGCGCCCCGGCGTCTATGACAATGCCTTCCTGGGTGGCAATCCGCCGTTCCAGCCGATGGTATCGATTAACGACGGCATTGCCGACAATCCGGGTGGGGGCTCGAACAACGCCTTCCCGCAGTTCTTCCAGACCGTTGACCCGGCTTACAAGATCCCGGTCAGCTACAACTGGAATGCCACCTACCAGCGTCAACTCACTCACGACACGACGGTTGAGGTTGGGTACGTCGGCACAACTGGGCTGTATCTGGCCCGGACGCGCAATCTGAACCAGTTGCAGACCGGCACAACATTCAAACCAGAAAATGCCGGTGCGAACGTGAACTTCCTCCGCCCGTATCTCGGCTTCGCGGATATCACCATGACCGAACACTCCGGCCGCAGCACCTACAACGGCCTGCAAGTGGAAGTGAATAAGCGTTTCACGAAGGGTTTTATGTACGGATTCGCCTACACTCTGAGCAAGACGATGGACAACAACTCCGGTTTGCGGGATCTGTTCATCGACTCGTTCAATCCGCAGTTGAACTGGGGCAAGTCGTCGAACGACAACCGCCATACGGTAGTGATCAACTACGTCTGGGAGATGCCGTTCTTCAACAGCAATCAGTCCAGGCTGGTGAGGATGGTTGCCGGCGGCTGGCAGTTGTCGGGTGTCGTGCAATTCCAGACCGGTACGCCGATCACGATCGCGCGAACCGACGACTACCTTGGCATCGGTTCCTCGAACGACAAGCCGTGGAGCCTGACCGGCGACACGGACCGTCCGAAGAAGTTTGCCAACGAAACCGCAGCGGGGAACTACGTCGGGGTCACCGACTATTGGTTTAACCCCAAACCGGGTGGCACGCTTTGGGCCTACAAGCCGGCCAACGGCACGCTGCCGAACCAGAATCGCAACTCGATTCCGTTCAACAATACCGGTTTCCAGAATTGGAACATCGCCATGTTCAAGTCGTTCCGGATCACCGAGAGCCAGAACGTCCAATTCCGCTTTGAAGCCTTCAACTTCCCGAACCATCCTAACTGGGGCGGCGTCGACACGAACCCGACATCCACCTCTTTCGGCATGGTCACGGGCAAGAGCAGTGAGCGCAACGTGCAGCTCAGCCTTCGCTACTCCTTCTAACCGGAAGGCGCATCACGCTGCGTGAAACGAAAAGGGGGGCCTCCGGGCTCCCCTTTTCAGTTTGCTGCATCGGCCCGCTCCGCACCGCGCAACCGTTCTCCCGGTGGCGCATCATAGATAGCATGTGGATGCTGCTTGCTTCTTTCCTCCTCGCGTTCAACCTGGGCGATCTCAAGCTTAGCAATGGCCAGGTGCTGAATGACTGCCGGGTCACCTACCGGACTTACGGCGAACTCAACCGTGACAAGTCGAACGTGATCTTGGTGCCCACCTGGTATAACGGCCGCTCGGAGGATATGGAGCGCTATATCGGCGCGGGCCGCTTGCTGGACGATACGAAATACTACATCGTGGTGGTGGACGCCCTCGGCAACGGAAGCTCCAGTTCCCCATCGAACCAGCGCACGCAGCGCGGCAACAGCTTTCCCGGCATCAGCATCCGCGACATGGTGGAAACGCAATATCGTCTGCTCACCGAGCATCTGGGCATACGTCATGTTAAGGCCGTGCTCGGCATCTCAATGGGCGGAATGCAGGCGTATGAATGGCTGGCCGTTTATCCCAGCTTCATGGACAAGGGCGTTCCCATTGTCGGAACTCCCCAGATGTCGGAAAAGGACATCCGTCTCTGGACGTCGCACTTCAAGATCTTCGCTCGCGCCGGGGGCGGCGTGGATGTCAGCGCCGGAGAAGAGGGCGATTCGGCGGAAGATGCGGGCGCGCCGAAGAAGACCATGATGGAGCAGATTCTGGGGATGGCCCAGGCCGGGGCCAGCCAGTACAAGCGCTTCATGAATCCCTTCAATCCCCTCAAGCAGTTTGAAGCCATCCGCACTCATAGCATCACGGCCAAGGGCAGTTCCCTGCTCGAAGCGGGGAAGAAGTTCAAGGCGCCATTCTTTGCCGTGATCTCCGCAACCGATACCGCGGTTTCCCCGGATACCCCCATTGAGTTCTCGAAGGAACTCAACCTTCCCTACCTCGTTCTCGACAGCAAGTGCGGGCACTCCGCGTTTAAGTGCGATCACTACACCATCGCGGCCGCCGTGAACAAGTTTCTGGCAAACTGACTCTGGTGAAACCCGCCCACAGTTGCATACGATAGTTGAGGCTGTTCGGCGCGCCAGCCGAACTAATGCCGCCCTTTGTTTCGGAGAACAGGCCATCTTATGAGCACCAATGCAACTCATGCGCGTTCGGGAATCCTCGTGGCGGGCGAAATCAACGCCGATTTGATCTGCCAAGGCTACCGCGAATTTCCCCGCCCCGGCAGAGAAATTCTCGTGGATCAGTTTGCGATGACGCTGGGGAGCGCATCCGCGATTTGTGCCGCGGGATTGGCCCGATTGGGCAGTGCCGTTTCCTTCGCGGGCAAGGTGGGGGCCGACCTCTGGGGCGACTACTGCACGGAGTTCCTCGCAAAGTTTGGAGTGGATACCTCTCTGGTTATCAAGGATCCTGCACTGCAAACGGGCCTCACGATTTCCATCTCATCGGAAGCGGATCGGGCGCTCGTGACGTATCTCGGCGCGATCCGGGAATTGCGGGAAAGCGATGTTTCCGATGCGATGCTCGCGCGTTTCGGCCATCTGCACGTGTCGTCCTTCTTCCTGCAGGAAGGTTTGCGGCCGGGGCTGGAAAAGCTCTTCACGCGCGCCAGGGCTTTGGGGCTCACCACCTCGCTCGATACCGGCTTTGATCCCTCCGAAGAGTGGGGGCCGGGGCTGGCGGAAGTGCTTTCGGTAACGGACGTCTTCCTGCCGAATGAGGTCGAATTGGCCGCCATCAGCGGCTCCGACGAAATCCTGGAAGCATTGCGGTCCCTCGACAACGGACGGACGATTACGGCCGCGAAATTGGGAGCGAAGGGGGCTGCGGCGCTCGTGGATGGAAAGCTGGTGGAATGCCCGCCCCTGCCCGTGAAGCCGGTGGATACGACCGGGGCGGGCGACAGTTTCAATGCCGGATTCCTGCATTGCTGGGTTCGCGGCGAAGACGTCCGCACCTGCCTGCACGCAGGGGTCTTTGCCGGTGGGAAATCCACGGAAGCAATGGGCGGCACCGGGAGCCAGCCAGACGGCGAGACTCTCGACGCCTACCTCCAGGACGTGCGAGGTGCGCGGTAGCATGGCCCCCGTTTAGCGCATGGCCTCCTGCTTAGCGCATGGCTCCGACGATGGCGCTCGTGAACTCGCTAGTGGTGGCGGTTCCGCCAACGTCGCCTGTCAGATACTTCCCCTCTTTGTAGGTGGCGGCAATGGCCCGCTGGAGGCGCCGGGAGGCCTCCCGCTCCCCGATGTAGTTGAGCAGCAGAACGCAGCACTGCAGGATGGCCGTGGGGTTGGCGATCCCCTTCCCGGCGATATCGGGAGCCGAGCCGTGCACCGATTCGAAAATCGCGAAGTTTTCGCCAAAGTTCGCGCCGGGAACGATCCCCAGGCCGCCCACCAGACCCGCGCAAATGTCGGAGACGATGTCGCCGTACAGGTTCGGCAGAATCAGCACGTCGAACTGGGAGGGGTTCATCACCAACTGCATGCTGGCATTGTCGACGATCAGCTCTCCGTACGTGATGGCCGGAAACTCTTTGGCAACCTCGCGGCAGCAGGTGAGGAAGAGGCCGTCGGCCTGCTTCATGATGTTCGCCTTGTGGATGGCCGTCACTTTCTTGCGGCCTTCGCGCTGAGCGAATTCAAACGCCTTGCGGGCAATCCGCTCCGAGGCAATGCGCGTGATCACTTTGATCCCGGTAACCACGCCGGGCACAATCTCCTGCTCCAGGCCGGCATACAGATCTTCGGTATTCTCCCGAAAAATCGCGATGTTGAGATTCAAATCCTCGAAGCGCGAATGAATGCCGGGGATCGTAACCACCGGGCGGAAATTCGCGAACAAATTGAACCGCTTGCGCAGCGCCACGTTGACACTTTGGTATCCGCCGGCAACGGGCGTGCTTACCGGACCCTTCAACCCCAGCCTCGTGCGAAGCAGCGAGTCGACCACCGCATCCGGCAGAGTCTTCTTCTCCCGCTCAATCACGCTGGCATTGAGTTCCACGGGATCCCAGATGATCGGAACGCCGGTTGCTTCCATAACGCGTCTGGCGGATTCGGTTACTTCCGGACCGATTCCATCTCCGGCGATGAGAGTAACGTGATATTGCACCCTCTAATTGTAGCTGGATCGATTCCCGTGCGCGTGTGGGAGAATAACGGGTTATGGCCAAGATCCGTAGAGCAATCCTAAGCGTCACCGACAAGGCTGGCATCGTTGCGTTCTCGCGGGCGCTTCACGATCTGGGCGTGGAACTCGTCTCCACCGGGGGAACGGCAAAATTGCTGAAGGAGAGCGGTTTGCCGGTGACGGAAGTGGCCGAGCTGACGGGCTTCCCGGAGATGCTGGACGGCCGGGTGAAGACGCTGCATCCGAAAGTGGCCGGGGGAATCCTGGCGGTGCGCGCCAATCCGGCGCACCTGGAAGCGCTCGAAACCCATGGGATTCCTGCCATCGACATGGTGGTCGTGAACCTCTACGCGTTTGAGAAAGCAGCGGCGAAAGAGGGGATTTCTCACGAGGAGCTCATTGAGAATATCGACATTGGCGGGCCGACGATGATTCGCGCGGCCGCGAAGAACTTCCAGGATGTAGCGGTGGTGACGTCCTCGGACGACTATGCGGCCATCGCGGAGGAACTCCGCGGCAACGGCGGCGCGCTTTCGCTGTCGACACACTGGGAACTGGCGAGGAAGGCGTTCGCCCGCACAGCCGCATACGACGCGGCAATCAGCGCGCGCATTAGCGCCATCACCGTGCGCGACGGTGAGTTCGTTGACGAAGCGCAGACCACGCCTGGGATGTTCAATGTCATCCTCCCGAGGAAGCAGGAGCTTCGCTATGGCGAGAACCCTCATCAGGCGGCCGCGCTCTACGCGCTTCCGGATGCGGCCGGCATCGCGGGCGCAAAGCAGCTCCAGGGCAAGGAACTCTCCTTCAATAACCTTGTAGATCTCGACGCCGCCTGGCAACTGGTGCGGGAATTTCGCGAACGCCCCGCCAGCGTCATCATCAAGCATACAAATCCATGCGGCTCCGGCCAGGCGGAATCCCTCGTGGAGAGTTACCGCATGGCATTCTCCTGCGATCCGGTGTCGGCCTTTGGCGGCGTGCTGGCGTTCAATCGCGATGTGGATGAGGAAACGGCCCTCGAGATCACCAAGACCTTCGTGGAGGCCATCGCCGCGCCCGGCTATTCCGCAAAGGCACGCACCGTTTTGGGCGGCAAAAAGAACCTGCGCCTCCTGACGGTCGTCAACCAGGACGAAACGTATTCCGTCAAATCCATCACGGACGGCATTCTTGTGCAGTCGGCTGACCACGAGAGCTTTCGCCGCGAGAGCGCCCGCGTCGTGACGACGCGCGAACCCACGGAAGCGGAGTGGACGGCGCTCGAATTTGGCTGGAAGCTCGTGAAGCACGTGAAGTCGAATGCGATCGTGTTCGCCACCGCCAACCAGGGCGTCGCGGTGGGCGCGGGGCAGATGAGCCGCGTGGATTCGGTGAAACTGGCGGCGATGAAAGCCGTGCTTCCATTGGCCGGAACCGTGGTGGCCTCGGATGCCTTCTTCCCCTTCCCGGACGGAGTGGAGGAAGCCGCGAAGCACGGGGCGACGGCGGTCATCCAGCCTGGCGGTTCCGTGAAAGATCGGGAAGTGATCGATGCGGCCAACCGCTTGGGGCTTGCAATGGTGTTTACCGGAATTCGCCACTTCCGGCACTAGATTGTTCATCCGTTGAGCGGGCCGCGCCGGGTTTGCCGCGATTGCAGTTTGGGGAGTTCGGAGCGTGCGCACGCAGGAACAGGACGAATTCTTCATGGCGCGGGCGCTGGAACAAGCGCGCTTGGCGGATTCCGAGGGCGAGGTTCCGGTGGGTGCGGTGGTGGTTCTCGATGGCGAGGTGGTAGGTGCCGGGTATAATCGGCCCATCGCGCTGAAGGATCCAAGCGCCCATGCGGAAATGCTTGCCATCCGCGCAGCGGCGGCGCGCATCGGAAATTACCGGCTGCCGGGGACTGTGTTGTTCGTAACAATGGAGCCGTGCGTCATGTGCGCCGGCCTCATCGTGAATGCGCGCATTTCCCGGCTGGTTTTCGGTTCGCGGGATCTGCGGTTCGGCGGAGTGAGAAGCAAGTTTAGGCTGGCGGATTCGCCGCTCCTGAACCACCGCGTGGAAGTGGTGGAAGGGGTGCTTGGCGGACAATCCACGGCGCTGGTTCAGCGGTTTTTTGCGGCACGGCGGGATTCGGGGGCAGCCCCCTCGGCGGGCGGGTAGGAGAGTCATGGCAACAAAACGGACGATTCGGTATCAGGATGCGGGCGTGAATATCGACGAGGCAAATCGTGCGGTATCGCGCATCAAGAAGCTGGCCAAGGCGACCTTCAACGCCGCCGTCTGCACGGAGATCGGCAGTTTCGGAGCCGGCTATCGCCTCGCCGGCGTGAAGAAACCGATCCTGATTACATCCGCCGACGGTGTGGGAACGAAGCTAAAGGTGGCGATTCTCGCGAACCGCCACGATACCATCGGCGAAGATCTCGTAAACCACTGCGTCAACGATATTGCCGTTCAAGGTGCGGTGCCGCTCTACTTCCTGGACTACTTCGCCACCGGGAAATTGAGCGCGGACGTCACCGTGGAAGTGGTGAAGGGCTTGGCAAGAGGCTGCAAACGAAACGGATGCGCCTTGATTGGCGGGGAAACCGCGGAGATGCCCGGCCTCTACAAAGACGGGGAATACGATATCGCCGGGTTTATTACGGGTGTGGTGGAAGA
>JBDIBK010000143.1:0-10097 GCA_039812845.1 Bryobacterales bacterium | reverse complement strand
CGGCCCTTGTCACTCAAGAAGAGTGCGAGGCTGCCTTCCCCTTCCGCCAGGCTCTGGACGGCGGCGGTGGTCATGGCGTGCAGGAACCGCGCACGGTCATCCCCTTTGGCCAGAATCAGGCCGCGGCCATCGAGTTCAATCAGCGCGCATCGGTCGCGCAAGGCGTTGTAAGCATCCAACTGCATCGGAATTCCAAATACCTCCCGGCGCGGCCCTGCGAGCGGCAAGGCGAAGCCTCAATCCCCCTTCAATTGTACAATCAGGGGGATGTTTCATCGTGTATTTACGCTCGGGCAACTGCAATGCAACGCCTCTCTGCTGGGCGATGAAGCGACGCGCGAAGCCCTGGTGATCGACCCCGGCGAAGACCCGCGCACGCTGAACGGCGCGATCGCGGAAGGCGGCTGGCGAGTGAAGGAAATCCTCTTCACGCACGCGCATATCGATCATGTGGCGGGTGCGGCCGAAGTGCAGCGGCAGACCGGGGCACCGGTGGCGATGCACGCGGCCGATCACGGACTCTACGAGAGCCTTCCAGAGCAAGCTGCCTGGATCGGCATCCCGACACCGGAGCGGGTGGAAATCGCCCGCTGGCTGGAGGAAGGCGAGGAAATTGAGTGCGGCGCACTGCGCCTCAAAGTGCTCTTCACACCGGGCCATGCACCGGGCCACGTGAGCTTTTATCTGGCGGAACACGCGATGCTCATCTCGGCCGATGTGCTGTTTCGCGCGAGCATCGGGCGGACCGATCTGCCGGGCGGAAATCATCCGCAGTTGCTCGAGAGCATTCGTTCGAAGCTGCTGACGCTGCCCGATGAGACACGCGTGATCGCGGGGCATGGGCCCGCCACCACCATCGGGCTGGAGCGGCGCACGAACCCGTTTCTGGTGGACGCGGCCTTCTAGCGCGTCATCCCGCCTCGCTCGGCGCGGCCGCTCAAATCCACTTCATCGGCGTAGCCCGTGAGCTCGAGATAGCCCACGCCCGAGACCGGTTTGCCGTCGCGGGCGCCGCTGAAGCGCATGGCGCCTTCCCAATAGCTGGGGCCGATCCTGCGCTCGCTGCGCAACTCCTGCGCCTGCATGCGGGGTTGCGCCGCGAGCGACAGACCGAGGCGGGGAAAGGCGATCTCCCAGGAAACCGGGTAGACCGCGCCACTCTCCGGGCTCTTCCACGCGGCAGTGTTGCGAAAAGCGATGTCTTTCCACTGCAGCCGCGTGGCTTGGCCGTCCCTGGCGACAAAGGTTCCGCCGGAAAAGGGGTCCACGCCGCCATCGCGATTGCGCAGGCGATAGAGCATCAGTTCGGTGCCGTCGTTGAGCTGAATCGAAAACCAATCCCAGCCGGTTTGCTCGTCGCTCATGGAATGGGTGAAGAACTCGTGGTCCATCCAGGAACTGCCATTCACGGCGAAGCGCTTCCCTTCCAGGACGAGTTCTCCGCTGGTCCGCAAGCGGGTGAGCGAGATGTAGTGCGACGCTTTGCCTACGCCCGCGGACTTCCTGTGGATGCCGTTTTCCCCGTGCAGCACGGGCGCTTTCTCGCTCACGAGATGGAGATGCAGCGTGAAATCCGGATGCACGGCTTGCAGTTCCCAGTTGCGGTTTCCGACGAGGCGCACGCTCCAGTTGCCGTTCCAGATGCGCCGGGTTTCGCGGTCCGCTCCGGCGAGGCCGGGCCCCGCGCGGTTCAGCCGCTCGCTATGGCGGAAGCGTTGAGCGCCGATATCGGTGAGGGCGAGGTGCGCGAGGTAAAGCTCACCGCTATCCCAAACGCCGGAGGCTGGCTCCGGTTGCGGGTGACGGCCCTGGCGGAAAAAGGTGAGCTCGTAGCCGAAATCCCTGCCGTCGGGGGATCTCACGTTGCCGGTGAAATACCACCACTCGGTTCGGAAGCCCGGGTGCGCGAAATGGTCGTACGGAAAGGCATAGCGATATCCCGGCAAGGCGAGCTTCCACTCCGCGGCGGGAAGCCACGTCACAAGCATGGTCAGCAGCAGGGCGAGTGCGCGCGTGGTGTTCATTCTTCGTGGATCACCTCAATGGGATTCAGCCGCGCGGCCGTGCGCGCTGGGAACCAGGCGGAGGCCAGAGTCGCCAGGTAAATCAAGGTGACGGCACCCGCCAGCAGCCAGCCGGGCCAATGGAACTGGAAGGTCCAGCCGAAACTCTGCCGGTTGATGACGTAGATCAGGATGAAGGCCAGCGCGAGGCCCAGCGCCAATCCAACCGCATTCGAAATCAGCCCGAGCAGAGCCGCCTCATAGTAGACAAGCGCGCGCACCTGCCGTTTCGATGCGCCGAGAAAGCACAGCAGGCTCAGCTCCCGGCGCCGGTCAATTACCAGCGCCACGAGTGCGCCGGCCATGCCCATCACGGCCACAAAGATCGCCACGCCTTCGAGCGCCCAGGTGATGGCGAAGGTCTGGTCAAAGATCCGGATGGCATGCTCCCGCAGCGCCCGATTCTCGACGAGCAAAACTTGCTTTCCGGCAATCACCTTTTCCACGGCGCGCGCGCCTTCGCCGAGGCGGATTCCCGGCTTGAGGGTCACCGCGATGTTGGTGACGGCCCGTTGCGGAAAGCGCGAGCCAAACACATGACGATCCCCGTAGACCGTGCCGCGCTCGCTCGAATAATCGCTGTAGACGCCCAGCACCGCAACGTTCATTGCGCCCCCCGGCAGGGGCAGGGAAAGCGTATCGCCCGCGCCGACGGAATGCTTCCGGGAGAAGGGTTCGCTCACGATCACGAAGGGCCCGGTGGGGAGCTTGCGCAAGATGGCTTCGCGGTTCTCTCCCGGCAGAAAGTGCGTCCGCCCCTGCGGCAGCATCAGGCGGGATTCGCCGAATCCAAACGAGGCGGGCAGGCCGCCAATCTGAATGGGCACGGTGCGGAAGCGGTCCACCGCCTCTACCACCGGCAACGCTTCGATGGCATCCGCGACGGAGGCGTCCATCAGCGGAGAAGCGCCCGGCGGCGCGGGGGCGGCGGCGCGCAGGTAGAGGTCCGCGGTCAACTGGGTGTCCATCCACAGCATCACGGTGTCGCGGAAGCTCCCCACCATGATGCCGACGCTCGCCATCATCGCCACCGCCGTCGCCAGCGCCCCCACCAGAACGGAAGTGCGGCGCAGAGACCCCGCCAGGCTGCGGGAAGCGAGCATCGCCTCCACGCCAAGCAGGCTGCAAATGCGGCGGCGAGTGGCGCGGTGAAGCGCCTTCACGAACGCGGGCACCAGCAGCGCCGTGCCGGGAATCAGCAGCAGGGTGGCAAGGTAGCCAAACAGCGGGCGGCCGTTCACGGGCGGCAGCCAGCAGAGGGCCGCGCCCAGCAAGATCAACGCAAGGCCCGCCAGCGCGAAGCGGGATGCGGAAATCTGGACGTCGTAATCGCGGCGACCGCGCGCCATCGCCTCCACCGGGGCGATGCCGCCAGCCTCCCGCGCCGGGGCGAGCGCGGCCACGAGAGACACCGCCGTTCCCAGCGCGACACTCGCCGCGATGTGGCCCACGCCCAGCACAACCGGAGCGGGCGTGCTGCTCACGTAGAGCGCATTCACGGTGGCGGCCAGCACGCCGACGGCAGCCTGCGCCATCAGCAATCCGAGCACCGCGCCGAGCGCTCCGCCCGTGAGGCCGAAAGCGGCCGCTTCCGCCAGAAACAGCGACTGCGCGCCCGCCCGCGTCAATCCAAGCGCCCGCAGCACGCCGATCTCCGCACGGCGGCGCACCACGGAAACGGAGATGGTGTTGTAAATCAGAAACGCGCCCACAACGAGGGCGATGCCGCTGAGGATGCGCAGGTTCCAGCGGAACGCCCCCAGCATTTTGCGATTGGCCTCCATGTTCGCGCCGGCCTCCCGGAGTTCCACGCCCGGCGGCAGTACCGCTTCCATGGCTTGCCGGATGGATGTTTCCCCCTGGCGCGCAAGCGGCGATTCCGGCACGCTTACCTCGATGCGGTCGAGCAATCCCGCGCGGTGCGTGAGCCGCTGCGCAACGGGGAGGTCCACCACAATCGCGCGGTTCGGCCCGTGAGCCTCGCCCGTATCGGCGAACACGCCCGCCACGCGGAGGGTCTCCAGGCGGTCCTGCACCACGATCTGGAGGGGGTCGCCCGCGCGCAGGCCGAGGTCGTTGCCTACCCACGCCGCGTTTGCGGTATCGAGGATAGAGAGCGATGCATCTTCGCCGAGCACCATCCCGCGCTGCGCGCGCGCAACGAGGTCAACGCCGATGAGCGGAACGGTTGCTCCGCTTTTCACGTCCCGCACATACTCTTCCACGCGGGCGTCAAAGCGCAAGGGCAGCGGCAGGGAAGTGAGCTTCGCCAGGACGTCTTCCTTCACGCCGCCGACGCCCGCAATTTCGAACGCCGCCTTGCCCGTGAGGGTTTCCATGGAGGAGCGAAAGGAGCCCGCCGCGGCGTATCCGGCCAGGTCAATGGCGATCACCACGGCGACGCCCAGTGCAATCGCGGCCAGCGTGAGGGCGCTTCGCGCGGGCTCCCGAATGAGCGGACGCGCAATCACGCGCTCAAAGAGTTTCAGCGCGTGCATGCCGGATATCCCACATCTTCGATCACGCCGTCGCGCAAACGGATGACGGTGTCGGCGACTGCCGCCGATTCCGCGCTGTGCGTCGCCATCAGAACGGCGGCACCCTGTTCCGTGGCCGCCCTCCGCAGCAGGCGCAGCACGACGTCGCCGGTGGCGGTATCCAGGTTGCCGGTTGGTTCATCGGCGAGCAGCAGCTTGGGGTCGTGCACCAGGGCGCGGGCGATGGCGACGCGCTGCATCTGCCCGCCCGAAAGCTGGTGCGGCATCCGTCCGGCGAGTGCGCCCATCTCCACCCATTCGAGGCATTCCATGGCCCGCTTTCTCGGGTGAGACGCGCCCGAAAGCAACAGGGGCAGCTCAACATTCTCGACCGCGCTTAACGTCGGCAGCAACTGGAAAAACTGGAAGATGAAGCCAATCTTCTCCCGGCGCAAGCGTGTCAAACCGGCGTCGTCAAGGTCGCCGGTTAATTGCTCGTGGATCCACACTTCGCCGGAACTCGGGAAATCCATCGCACCGGCCAGGTTGAGCAGGGTGGTTTTGCCGCAGCCGCTGCGCCCGACCAGCGCGACGAATTCACCCTCACTGAAACTGTAGGTGAAGCCGTTCAGCGCCACCGTGTCGCTTTCGTCCGCCGCGCCCCGGTAGCGCTTCGTTGCCTTCACCATTCGCAATACGGCCATGCTGCTCCCTTGGATTCCGGGCGGCTCGCTCAAATTCCCGTTTGGCCGATTCGCGCCCTGGGCCTCGCGCACGAGGCGTACCTTCAGCATGCGCCAGCGGTGCCCGCCGTGCCAAACTGAAAGGTGCAAGCGCGGGAGACGTGCCCGCCCGCACTTACCTCATGCTGCTTCGTGTCATTCGCTCGGCCTGGGTCTGGGGCCTCACCGGATTCCTGGCCGTTCCCCAGTTTCTGATGATGCTGGCGATTCGCGCCTTTGACCGCGACCCCTGCCGCCGCCGCACCGGCAAGTTTCTGCATGGCTGCGGAGCGCTGATCACGCGCTTTGTTCCCGGCTGGCGGGTTTCGATCGAGGGCTGCGATCCGGCGACGCTCAAGGGCCCGTTTATCGTCGTCGCCAACCATCAGAGCCATACGGATATTCCCGTGATCTGCCGCCTTCCCTTCGATTTCAAGTGGGTAGCGAAGAAGGAACTGTTTTCCGTTCCGGTGGCCGGCTGGATGTTCTCGCTTTCGGGCGAGATCGCGGTGGACCGCAAAGATTCGCGTGCCGGGGCGAAGGCGCTGATCCAGACCGTGAAGTACATCGAGAACGGCTTTTCCGTTGTCTTTTTTCCGGAGGGGACGAGGTCCGATGGCAGCCGCTTACTGCGCTTTCAGGATGGCCCGTTCCGAATCGCGCTAAAGAAGGGGATTCCCGTGCTGCCAGTGGTGGTGGAAGGGACGGGAAAACTGCTTCCGCGCAAGACGATGCTGTTCACCGGGCAAAAGCTTTTCCGGGTGCGCATGCTGCCTCCGGTAACCACGCTCGCCGGGGAATGGGAAGATGCCGCGGCGCTTCGCGATGAGGTGCATCGGCGCATGCAATCCGCCCTCGATTCGATGCTCGCGAATGATGGCGGCGTGGCCAGGGCGAGTTCGATGCGCGAACCGCTCACGACGGCCTGAAAGGGTGCGTCTTTCCCAGCCCAGGGAATGTTCCCGCGTTTCATCCATCGATGATTAGACCCAAACAATTGCTGCCCGAAATTCGCCCGATGACGGCGCTCGCGATTCCCGTCGTGATGGCCGAACTGGGCTGGATGGGAATGACCGTTGTGGACACCATGATGGTGGGCCGCTTGAGCGCGGAAGCCATTGGCGCGGTCAGCTTCGGGGCGCTCTTCGTGAACGTGTTCAGCTTCTTCTGCCTCGGCCTGCTGCTTGGCCTCGACACGCTCATCAGCCAGGCCTTCGGCGCGCGCAACTTCGAACGCTGCAACCACTGCCTCATTCAAGGCGTTTGGATTGCGCTGGGAGTGACGCCGGTGGTCACGCTGCTTGTATTCGCCACCATCCCCATTGCCCGCAACTGGGGCGTGGAGCCGCGGCTGCTCGAAGATGCCATTGCCTATCTCAAGACCCTGGTGTGGAGCATTCTCCCCCTCTTGCTTTATGTGGTCTTCCGCCGCTACTTGCAGAGCATGAACCGCCCCGGCATCGTGATGTTCGCGCTGATCTCGGCCAACCTCGTTAATGCGCTGGTGAACTGGCTGCTGATCTTTGGCCACTGGGGCTTTCCGGCGATGGGCGTTGAAGGCGCGGGCTGGGCAACCTCCCTTTCGCGCCTCTACATGTTTGGCGTGCTGTTCGCGTTTGTCCTCTACAAGGAGCGGATTGAACCCACCGGGCTGCTGCACGCGCCGCGCGGCATTGATGGAGTGATGATCCGCTCGCTCGTGGCGCTCGGCTTGCCTGTAGCTTTGCAGCTCACGGCCGAATACGGTGTGTTCGCGATGGCCACGGCGCTCATCGCGCGAATCGATACCGCGTCCCTGGCGGCGCACCAGATTGTGCTGAACGTCGCCAGCGTGTGCTTCATGGTGCCGCTCGGAGTGAGTTCGGCCGGGGCGGTGCGCGTGGGGCAGGCCGTGGGACGCAAGGACGCCACCGGCGCGGCGGTTTCCGGCTGGACGGCCATCGGCCTGGGCGCCGCTTTCATGCTTTGCTCGAGCATCGCGCTCTTCGTTGTGCCTGAATTCATTCTGCGGATATTCACCACGGACCGCGGCATTTTTGCGATCGGCGTTCCGCTGCTGTACTTTGCAGCCGGGTTTCAGTTTTTCGACGGCGTTCAGGTGACGGCGGGCGGCGTGCTGCGCGGGATCGGCGATACGAGGAAGCCGATGATCGCGAACCTGGTTGGGCACTGGCTTCTCGGCCTGCCCGTGGGAGCGCTGCTTTGCTTCGGACTGGGCTGGCAAAGCTTCGGCATCTGGGCCGGGCTTTCGATCGGTCTGATCTTCGTCTCCGTAGTGTTGCTCGCCGCGTGGCGCAAGGCCACTCACCGCCTGGACGCTGTGATTGAAGCGGCGTGCCGCCATTAGCTAGGCGGGCTTGCGGCGCTTCTTGATCATCTTCAGTTCGTTCTTTTCTCCCGGCACCACGTGGTATTTCACTTCGTCCATGATGCGCTGGATCAGCCCCATGCCGAGCCCGCCCGATGCGCGTTCCTTGATCAGGACACGGGGGTCCTTGCACTGGACCATGTCGGGGTCGAAGCCCTTGCCCTGGTCGATGACGTCGATGCGGATCTGTTCGTCGTCGATGGTGGCCCGCACGGTCACCTGCTTGCTTGCATCGTGCCCATAGGCATGCTCGATGACGTTCGCGCTCGCCTCGTCCACGGCCACGGTCAGCAGGGCGGCTTCCTCGTCGCTGAGCGATACGCGTTTGGCGATGTCGCCCACGAAGGAGCGGATCATCGCCAGATTCTCATTCGACGAGGGCACGTGCAAGGTGAAGGATTGTTCAATGGATTCGGACATCGCTAATCACCCTCCACCGCCAGTTTCGAACCGGCGTCAAAGCTGGCCACGGCGTCGTCGGCCGTTGCGAAGATCTGGAAGATCTCGTTGAACCCCAGAATGTCGAAGACCTGCCTCACCTTGCCGATCAGGCCGCCGATGCGGATATCGCCGCCGTTCTCCCGCACCTCTTCGATGAAGCTCATGAAGACGCCCAGGCCGGCCGAGGAAATGTAGGTCAGCTCGCTGCCGTCCACAACGAAGCGGTACGCGCCGGATGCCACTCTGGCGTGCAGCGCGGCCTCAAAAGCGGGCGCGGTATGGGCATCGAGAAAGCCCTTCAATCGGAAAACCTTCACGCCGCCGATCTGCTCTTCCCGAATTTGAAACGATTCCGGCACGATGTTGCTCCTCCTTGCCGCTAGCGGCAATACCCCAAAATATTTCGCCGTTCCCCGTCCGGCCAATTAGTGGCCGGAACCCGTCGCGGCCCCGCCCGCTCCATTCCCGTCTCGATGCTCCATGTTCGCATCGCCCGCCTTGATCACCAGCACGGTGATGTCGTCATGCACTTCCGCGCCCGCCTGAAAGCGGTAAATCTCATCCATCACCCGGTCCCGGATCTCAATTGCCGTCGATGCCCGCCCCGCCGTCACCACGCCCGCAAAGCGCTCCTCGCCGAACTCTTCCCGGCGCGGATTCATGGCCTCCGTAACTCCGTCGGAATAGAGCACGGCCACGTCCCCCGGCTGCATTCGCACCGTGGCGGCCGACAGCTTCTGGCGAAAGAGCGTGGAAGGGGTGAGGCCCAGCCCCAGGCCCCGCGATTCCACAAACCGCGCTTCGCCCGAGGCCCTGACGTGCAGCATCGGCAAATGGCCCGCCCGCAGCACTTCCACCTTCCGCGAGGACGCATCAATCGCGGCGAGGGACATGGTGACGAAGTTGCGCCGCCGCATTACCTCGTAGAGCCGCTGGTTGAGGGCGGTGGCAATCTCCATCAGATCGCCGCGGTCGAGACGCAGCGCATTCAGCAGTCCCTTAGTCAGGGTCATGTAGAGCGCCGCCGAGACGCCCTTGCCGGAGACGTCGGCCACGCAGCAGGTCCAGCGCCCGTCGTGGAGCCGGATGTAATCGTAGAGGTCGCCGCCCACCTGGAGCGCGGGCTTGCAGATCGCCGAGAGTTCAAAGCCTTCCACGTACGGCGGCTGGCTCGGGAGCATCCGCTCCTGTGCCTGCTGCGCGAGGGCGAACTCGCCAAGCATTTGTTCCCGCTGCGACAGCACCGCGCGTTGCCGCTCCCGCTCAAAGAGCGCCAGTTCTTCGTCGGAGAGCTGCTGTTCTTCCTCCCTGGCCGGGTTTCGCACGTCCAGCACGAACGCGATCGCCACCACCAGCGAGGTGAGGCTCAGGAAGACGATGCCCCAGCTCTGCATCGTCACATCGCCAGCCACCGCCAGAAAGAGGGAGCGGCTCAGGGGCACCGCCAGCAGCCCGCCCAGCACGGATGCCAGCACGCCGAAGCGCGTGTACACGTACACCATGAGCACGCCCGAACTGAGCGCGGCAACCGCCACCGCCTGCCAGGGCAGATCCGCCACCCGGAACGTGCTGGCCGCGGCGGCCGCCAGCAGCACGGCCGGCACACCGCGCATGGCCCTCGATTTTATGAACACCTTCAGAACGGGGAAGCAAAATGCGAACGCGAACAGAACGGCGAGGGTGCTTTGCGAGGCGATGCTTCCCGCAACGGGCACGCTGAGGCCCAGCGCCTGGCGCGTGGCGCCGTCGAACAGGACATCGGGGATCCCGCTCAAGGCCAGATAGGGAACGGCCACCCACAATGCCGCTGCCAGCCCCGCGGTCCAGAAGGCGCGCGCCACGGACGCCTTCGCCCAGTTGAGCCGAAGGAAGTCTTCCACGCCCAGCCAGCGGCGGAAGTCTTCCACATCGCGCACCGACCTCCCGGCGGAGATCAGCACCGTTGCAACCGCCCCGCTCAGGACGTAGATCATCAGGAAGTTGAAGGCGCGCGCGGGCTCCGTGTACCAGTCCGGCGGCAGATTCC
>JBDIBK010000142.1:0-10111 GCA_039812845.1 Bryobacterales bacterium | reverse complement strand
GCGCATGGTTCGTTTTCGCCGCTCTGATCCGGATAATCGGAACGCGGGGAGAACTTCGTCTCGGTGACGGGAAAGAAAGCCGCCCCAGACAAGCTCTCGCGCAAGCTGTTTGACAACCGAATCCACCCTCCACGTCCACGCGATCCAACCGCGCAGTGTAGCCTCCGGCCAAGGCAACATCGCGCGTCGAACCGTCTCCCGTTTGTCCGGACGCATCCGGACAATCCGGACAGACGAGAGACTCCCTCGCCGATCTCCTTTGCCCTTCTGTGTCAATCGCTTAGCCGGAATTGGCAGTCTCCACGTGTCAGGAGCATTTTTCGCAAGGCCATCTACAGTCTGCCCGCGAGCACGTCTTAGAGGTGGAGCCAAATACGCATTAGCTCCAGCGGAGCGCCTTCTTCTTGTAGGCCCAGATGTAACCCACGAAGAGGATCGCGAGGAAGACGGCGACTTCCGCGACGCCGAACCAGCCAAGCTGCTTGTAGCGCACCGCCCACGGGAAGAGGAAGATCGTTTCGACGTCGAACACCACGAAGAGGATCGCGATGATGTAGAAGCGCACGGAGTAGCGGCCCCGTGCATTCGACATCGTGGGAATGCCGCATTCGTAAATTTCCTGTTTCACCTTGCTGGGGACGCTGGGCCGCAACAGCTTGGCCACAAAGAGCAGCCCGATCAGGAATGCCCCTGCCAGCAGGATGTAGATCATCGCGGGCACGTATTCGGTCGGCACGCTCCCAATATAACATATAGGAGTCCAGTATCTGAATCTGTATTCCGTTCGGGAGGAACCCAGTTTCCAGCGGGGCATTCTCCGCGCCAGACGGGCGAGGTCCGCATGCGCCGCCGGTGCGCTCCGCGCCTCCTGCGAAACACCTCCAACCGCCGTGAGGTCAAACTAGCGCCCAATCGGTTTCATTCGCGATTGCACGTGGCGGGTGCGGAAGAACCGCCCCGTCACTGGCACGGAGCGGCCTCGCCGATTTTCGTGCGAGCGAGCGGCGAAATCGAGCTGGGAGCGAGGAGGAGAAGTGATGTCTAAACCGAATTCCGTTGTAGCGATTTTCGAATCTCATGCCCAGGCCGAGGAAGCCGTGAAGGGCTTGCAGAAAGCCGGGCTTGATATGAAGAAACTGTCGATTGTCGGCAGGGACTATCACACGGATGAAAGTGTCGTGGGGTATTACAACGCGGGCGACCGCATGAGGTACTGGGGCAAGCAGGGCGCCTTCTGGGGCGGGATCTGGGGAATGCTCTTTGGCGCGGCCTTCTTCGCGATCCCCGGCATCGGTCCGGTGGTGGTGGCGGGCCCGCTGGTCGCCTGGATCGTTTCCGCGCTGGAAAGCGCCGCGGTCGTCGGCGGGCTGAGCGTGCTGGGGGCGGGGCTCTTTAGCATCGGCATCCCCAAGGACAGCGTCCTGAAGTATGAAGTGGCGCTGAAGGCCGACAAGTTTCTCCTGGTGGCGCACGGCACCGCGGACGAGGTGCAAAGGGCGCGCGACATCATCGCGGCATCGCACCCGTTGCAGCTTGAACTGCACGCGCCGCAAGCCGCCGAACACGCGGCAGTTGGCAGCCATTGACGCCACGCTTCAAGGCTCCACTCGAAAACCGATAAACCATGACACCACCAATCTCTGCCTTGTTTCTAGACCTCGGCGGCGTTCTGCTAAGCAACGGATGGGATCATCCCGCGCGGAAACGCGCGGCCGAGACCTTCGGCCTCGATCTGGAAGAAATGGAGGAGCGGCACCGCCTGACCTTCGATACCTACGAGGTGGGGAAACTCACTTTGGAGCAGTATCTGAAGCGGGTTGTGTTCTACCAGGAACGCCCCTTCACACCGGACCAGTTCCGGAAATTCATGTTCGATCAGTCACAGCCAGTCCAGCCAATGATCGAACTGGTCCGCGGCCTCAAGGCGCGCTACGGGCTGAAGATCGCCGCGGTCACGAATGAAGGGCGGGAGCTCACGGAATACCGCATCCAGCATTTCACGCTGAATGAATTCGTCGACTTCTTCATCGCCTCCTGCTTCGTCCATTTTCGCAAGCCCGACGAGGATATCTTCCGGCTGGCCCTCGACATCGCGCAGATTCCAGCCGATCGCGTGGTCTATCTTGAGGACCGTCCGATGTTCGTTCAGGTGGCGGAATCCCTCGGCATCCGAGCCATTCGTCACACGGGCTACGCCGACACTCGCGCCACGCTCGCCGCGCTCGGCTTGTCCGTCGCGGAGTGAGTTCCGCCAACGGCCGCGCGCCGTCCTATTGCGATTCCCGTTGGGGGGCCGCGCGCAGCGTGACCTCCACCTTCTGTTCCCGGCCGGACCGCAGGATGGTGAAAACCACCTTATCGCCCACGCGCTTCTTGGCCATCACGCGCCGCAGCACGTCGGAGGAATCCACCTTGCGGCCGTCGATGGCCGTGACAAAATCTCCGCCAACCGGGATGCGGTAGTTGCCCACCCGGACGACGCGGTCCGCGCCCTTCAAGCCGGCCGCCGCGGCGGAGCCCCCGTCGAAAACGTCGCGCAGCAGATAGCCGCCATCCCTGGGAAGATCCAGATACTCGGCGAGTTCTCCGCTGACGAACATCGGCCGAATCCCCAGCCAGGGGCGGACGAACGCGCCGCGCTCGCGATACACGTCCAGCATCAGTTTGGCGCGGCTGATGGGCATCGCAAAGCCGATCCCGATGTTCGTCTCATTGAGAATGGCCGTGTTGATGCCGATCACATCGCCATGGGAATCGAGCAGCGGGCCGCCGCTGTTGCCGGGGTTGATGGCGGCGTCCGTCTGGATAATATCCTCGAGGACGGAATCGCGCCCGGAGGAAAGCGTCCGCCCGATGGCGGAAACGACGCCCGTCGTGAGAGACCCGCCGAGGCTGAACGGATTGCCGATCGCGAGCACCTTCTGCCCCACTTTCACCGTGTCGCTGTCTCCGAGGCGGAGAAACGGGAGCGGCTTCTTCGCTTCAATCTTGAGCAGGGCAAGGTCGTTTTCGAGATCGCGCGCGAGCACCTTCGCCGGGTAGCGGCTCTGGTCCATCAGGCTCACTTCCAGGCGCTGCCCGTCGGCGGAAATCACATGATTATTGGTGAGGATCAGGCCCTCCGCGTTAATGAGGAATCCCGAACCGGCACCCTCGCGCGGCACCACCTGGAACCAGAAATTCTCCGTAAACTCGACGCTCGTAATGTTCACGGTGGCGGGGTTGGCCCTCTGATAAATGTCGATGTTGTTCTGCTCGTCCGCGCCGAAATCGGCGGAGCGGACCACCTCCGGCCCGGCCCAGAGTGCCGCCGAGGAACCGCCGCCGCCCGCGGGAGAGGCCGTCCGGAACGGGTTCCAGGCGGAGAGGGTGACGTAGTAAACGGCGATCCCCGCGAGAAATGCCACCAGCAGAGCGAGCACCCGTCTCATGCGCAATCCTCCAACAGACGCCGGTAAGCGGCCTCCACATTGGCGCGCGTCTCTTCCTTGGTGCCGCTCGTGTCAATCACTTCGTCTGCGTACTTCAGTTTTTCGTCAAGAGGCATCTGATGTTCCAGGCGCGACAGCGCTTGCTCGCGGCTGAGCCCGCGATGCACCGCCCGCTGAATCTGCACTTCGCGCGGGCACCACGCAACCCATATTTTCTCAAAACTCTCGTGGTTCCCGGTTTCAATGAGGATGGCAGCCTCAACCACACCGACCTTGCAAACGGCATCGCGCCCTTCACGCTTGGCCTCGCTCTGCGCATGCGCCAGCTCTTCAAAGAAACGCTCTTCCTCCTTGAAGACGAGCGGGTGGATAATGCCGTTGAGAGCCTGCAATCGCTCGGGGTGCCCGAAGACCAGGCTCGCCAGCCGCGTTCTTTCAATCCTGCCGTCCGATTGCAGAATGGAGTTGCCAAAGGCGTCCACCACGAGCGCATACGCGGCCCCGCCCGGTTCGAGAAGGCGATGGCCCACTTCATCGGCCTTGAGGAGAGAGCAGCCAAGCGAGACCAGAGTGTCGCCGACGAAGCTTTTCCCGGAGGCGAGTCCGCCAGTGAGTCCAACGCGCCGCATTCGGTCTCCCTTCCAGAAAGATGATGAGCACGTGCTTCGTGGTTACTGCCGGGTTTCGGCCACGCCGAGACGCCGTTCCGCCAGCGTCACGGCATTCACCATCAGCATCGCGATGGTGAGCGGCCCGACGCCGCCCGGCACCGGCGTATACGCGGAGGAGAGTTCCGCCATGGCGATCGGGTTAACGTCTCCCACGAGGACGCTGCCCTTCTCTTCGAGTTGGGCGAGCTTCCGGGCATCGCCCCGCCAGATGCGGGCGACTTCGCCGGCATCGGTGACGCGGTTCATGCCCACGTCGATCACCACCGCGCCCGGTTTGATGCAGCTTTCATCGAGCATCGCCGCCCGTCCGATGGCAGCCACCAGGATATCGGCGCGGCGGCAGACGCCGGGCAGATCGCGCGTCTTCGAATGGCACACCGTAACCGTCGCGCTCTGGTGGATGAGCATCATCGCCATGGGCTTGCCCACGATGTCGCTGCGGCCCACCACCACCGCCTCCTGGCCCGCGATGGGAATCTCGTAGCGCTTCAACAGTTCAATCACGCCGGCGGGCGTGCAGGCGCGCGGTCCTGGATTGCCGATCGAGAGATTCCCCACGTTCACCGGATGAAAGCCATCGACATCCTTGGCGGAGAGAATTGCGTCGAGAACGCGCTTCGAATCCACTTGGCGGGGCAGCGGCATCTGCACCAGAATGCCGTCGATCTCTTCGCGCCGGTTCAAGCTTTCGACAATCTCAAGCAGCCCGCCGGTTGTGATGCTTACCGGCGGAGTGATCTTCTCGCTGTAGATCCCCAGTTCCTCACAGGTCTTCACCTTGTTGCGCACATAAATGGCGGAGCCGGGATCTTCGCCGACGAGTACGACGGCGAGCCCCGGAGCGCGGTGCGATGCCCGGAGGCGCTCGATCCGGGAGCGAAGTTCCGCCTTGATCTGATCTCTTACCGCAACTCCATCCAGCAGCTTGGCCATGCATCGAACAGGATATCAAACGCACTTTTGCCCAATCCCGGCGGGCAAGCCGGCGGAGGGAGGAACCGTACTGCGCGCGCGGCGGCGTGGCATTCTCCGCCGCAGCGGGATCCCGCCGCGCTGCGCTAATCTGAAGTTTGAAACACAAAAGCACATTCGACATCGCCATCGTCGGTGGCGGAATTATCGGTCTGAGCGCGGCGTGGCGGCTGAGCCAGCGGGGCCTCCGCGTGGCGGTTGTGGACTCCGGGCCAATGGCCGGGGAAGCGAGCATGGCGGCCGCCGGGATGCTGGCGCCGGGAGGGGAAGCGCACGGAGACGTCCCCTGGGCGCGCCACACGGTGGAAGCCAGGCGGATTTATCCGGATTTCGTCGCGGAACTTAAAGGAGCTTCCGGTCTGGAGATCGATTTTCGCGAATGCGGCGCGGTGGATCTGGCCTCGAACGACGCGGCTTGGGCCGATCTCCAGAACAGACGCGCCGCGCAGGAACCGCTCGGCATTCAGGCCCGCGAGATTGGTGAGTCCGAGGGCCGTGAACTCGTGCCCCTGCTGCGGCCGGGTTCGTTCCGTGCGCTCTACTACCCCGGCGATGCCATCGTCGATCCCTGCCAGGTGAACGCGGCGTTGGAGAGCGTGCTGCGCCAGGCCGGCGCGGCCCTGATCACGCGCGAACAGGTTACGGCTATTGCGGCGGATGGTGACGGCTACACCCTGCGGAAGGGCGGGGCAGCCGGAGACGACGTTCTGCTGCGGGCGGGAACCGTGGTTCTGGCCGCGGGCGCGTGGTCCAGCCAGATCGCCCTGCCGGAGAGGGCGGCGTCTCGCGGACCCGCACCGCGGCGCGCGGTGCCGGTCCGCGGCCATCTCGTCGAATGCCGGCGAACGCCCGGAACGCTGCGGCCGATCGTTCGGGAGAACCATCTCTACGTGTTCCAGCGCGGAGGCGGTGAAACGCTCACCGGTTCCAATGAAGAGCGGGTCGGTTTTGACAGGAACCCGAATCCGGCGGCGGTCGAGGAGATTCTCGATCGCACGGACCGGCTGCTCCCTGGGCTCTTCGATCCGCGCGCGGCGAATTCCGCCTGGGTGGGCTTCCGGCCCGGCATTGAGGGCGAAGGCCCGGAATTGCGGCGGCTGCCGGAGGAGCGAATCTGGCTGGCCTACGGCCACTACCGGAATGGGATCCTGCTTGCGCCGCACACGGCCGCATATCTCGCCGGGGAGATCGCCGGTTAACGCTTGCTCTCCCGCGGGCGCGGTCAGCTTCTCCGGGATGCCGCGAGCGGCACGTACGGTTCTGGGTGCCAGTTCGGGAAGAAGTCCGGCCTCGCCTTTTGGCATGCTTCGATCAGGTCCGGAACGCGGCTGCGCCGGCGCAGCAAGTCCAGCATCAGCTTTTCGAGGAGTTCTTCCTCGCCCGGTTCCAGCCAGCTCGAAGGGATGCCGGAGAGTGCCCGGTCCACGGCCGAATCCGGAAAGTGAAGGATGCGTGTGAGCCAGGGTTCGAAATCGCCCCATCCGGCAATCTGTTCGTAGGCGGAGGGCCGCACAAACGTCCCTTGGCGGGGCAGGTCGTCCAGCCGCCAATCCGGCCCCTGGAAGCAGTAGCCGTGGTCGATCATCATGGCGATGAACCCGCGCTGATTCGGGCCGTAGTCCGCTTCGGGAACGAATTCGCGGAATCGTCCGCGAAAGAAGATGGCCTGCCGGGCGTCGGCGTTGGCCGTCCATTGGTCAAAGGCCAGCATACCGTGGAAGTGGTTTCGGTTCCGCACGTCCCGGAGGATGGCGTCGGGGAGGTAGTCGTAGATCGCGGTGGTCTCCGGATTCACGGGGACTCTTGAACCGAGATGCGGCCCGGGGGAGATCGCGCGCGGGACGCCGCCCAGCTCAATCGACAAACCTTCTCCGCGCGCCCGTTCCAGCCATTCGGGGGAGAAATGGACGAGCGCGGTTTTCGCCGCGCACAGGCCGAGATGCTCCAGAAAGCATCCCGCGATCCATTCGTTGATGAGGATTCTGCGGTGCTGGGCGTTTTCGCGAAACTTCACGACATACGAGTCGCCCGTGGAGGCCTGCACAAGCCAGGCCTGCGCGCCCCCGCGCATCTTCCGTATGAGCTTTTCGGCAGCCACTCGCACGAACGAGAAAACCCTCAGCCTCCTATCATAAGATTGAGTAGACGTTACCTTTATGGCTGAAGAGAAAAACGAAACAACACCAGGCGGGCGCAGCAAGGAAGATATCGCGCTCGAGATGATGAAATTCATCGCGCAGACCACGAATTACGGGAAGGGGGGCACCAACACCGGCTTCTCAAAGCAGGTGACCAAGACTGCCGAAGAGCATGCCGACGCGCTGATCGAACTCTACGAGAAGTGCCGCAAGGTTCTCTCCTAACGAACCCGCGGGCGCGCAGCGGTTTCAAGGCAGCAATGGCGAGGGGAGGCGAAGAAGGGCACGCTTCGGGCATGGGAGATATCCGCCACGGATCGCCGGAAGCGCGATGGCACGAACGCCGCCCCTCGCCGCGCCATCATTGCCATTCGCATTAGAGCGCGCTGAAGTGTTGCGCCGATCAAACGAACGCCGCGGCACTCCGCGTGGGAAACGCCAGGCGCTTAGCCGCTGGATTCCACCCGGTAGTTCGGAGCTTCCTTCGTGACAACCACATCGTGGACGTGGCTTTCGCGCAGGCCCGCCACGGAGAGCTTCACGAACCGCGCCTTCTGTTGCAGTTCGAGGAGCGTGGCCGCGCCGACGTAGCCCATTCCGGACTTGATCCCGCCCACCATCTGGTACACCATTTCGGAAAGCGGACCCTTGAAGGGCACGCGGCCCTCCACGCCTTCGGGCACCAGCTTCTGCGTGGAGTCGAGCGCATAGCGGTCCGAACTCCCCTGGGACATCGCTCCCAGCGAGCCCATCCCGCGATAGCTCTTAAAGGTGCGGCCCTGGTAGAGAATCAGTTCGCCGGGGCTCTCTTCGGTGCCGGCGAAAAGGCTGCCGATCATCACGCACTCCGCGCCGGAAGCGATGGCTTTGGTGATATCTCCCGAATACTTGATGCCCCCATCGGCAATCAGCGGAACGCCCGCGGGCTGGGTCGCCTTCGCGCACTCCATGATGGCGGTGATCTGAGGCACGCCCGCGCCGGAGACCATGCGCGTTGTGCAAATGGAGCCGGGGCCGATGCCGACCTTCACGCCGTCCACGCCCAAGTCCACGAGCGCCTTCGCCCCTTCATAAGTGGCGACGTTGCCCGCGATCAACTGCACTTCCGGATAGTGGCTCTTCACCCGCCGGATGGCTTCGTACACCCGCTCGGAATGGCCATGCGCGGTGTCGATGGCCAGCAGGTCCGCCTTCATGCGGATCAGTTCCTGGGCGCGTTCGAAGAAGTCCCCGCCCGCGCCAATTGCCGCGCCGGCCCGCAAACGGCCCTGGCTGTCCTTGGCGGCGCTCGGATACTTGATCTTCTTCTGGATATCCTTGACCGTGATCAGACCCTTGAGGTTGTAGTCGTCGTCCACCACCAGCAGCTTTTCGATGCGGTGCTTGTGGAGGATCTTCTCGGCCTCTTCGAGGGTCGTGCCCACCGGAACGGTGACGAGGTTCTCTTTCGTCATCACGTCGGAGATGGGCAAATGATAGCGGTTCTCAAAACGCAAATCGCGGTTGGTGAGGATGCCCACCAGCTTGTGGTCCCGCACCACGGGGACGCCCGAAATGCGGTACCGTTTCATGACTTCCAGGGCGTCGGAGATCTTCTTGTCCGGCTCAATCGTGACGGGGTCGACGATCATCCCGCTCTCGGAGCGCTTTACACGGTCCACTTCCTCCGCCTGGCGCTCAATGGGCATATTGCGGTGAATGATGCCGATTCCGCCCTCGCGGGCCAGCGCAATCGCCAGATGGGATTCCGTTACCGTATCCATGGCGGCGCTGACAATGGGGATGTTGAGTTGAATTTGCCGGGTTACCTGGGTAGAGGTTCCCACCTGCGCCGGCAGCACGTTGCTGTAGCCGGGGAGGAGCAGAACATCGTCAAATGTGAGGCCTTCCTGAATGCGATCAAGGTCCATAGCGGGTTCCCTTCATCATAGGGGACCCAGCCGAAGCGGAGCAAGAAAGCGCCGTTCCCGGTACTCCGATTACTCCGGCGGAAGCGGCCGGTAATAGAGATTGCGAAAGGCCACCGGGCCGTGATCGCCCTGAAGCATCAGGGGGTTGAGCGCAGCTTCCGCAATCGGCATGTGGGCGCGCGTGCCGCCTTCGAGATTCACGTTCTCCTGCACCGGAATGCCGTTGTGCAGCACTTTCACGAAGCGTGCATTCGCCGTCTTTCGGCCATGGGCGTCAAAGCGCGGAGCGCGGAACCAGGCATGGAAACTCTGCCATTCTCCCGGACGCCGGGAGGCGTTCACCCGCGCGGCGGATCCGCCAACGGGTTTTTCGTTGATCCACCGGTGATAGATGGAACCGCAATCGCCGGTGGAGGGTTTGGCGACGCCCCAACTGTCCAAGATCTGGATCTCGTAGAGCCCGTGCAGGTAGACCCCGGAATTGGACCCCCGCGGCACCAGGAACTCCACATAGAGTTCGATATCGCCGTGCTTCATGCTGGTGACGAGATTGGCGGTGCGGCCCCGCGGTCCGTTCAGAATGCGGTCTCCCGCGCCTGGAATCCCCGCGAGCGCTTTCGGATTCTCGTCGAGGGAGAAGCGCACCGCACGGGTCGTGAACCACGCATTGCCTCCCATTCCTTCCTGCGCGTGCCAGCCGCTGAGATCGCTGCCGTTCAGCAGCGGAATCCAGCCGTCGCTCTGCAGATAGGGAGGGTCGCCATGGAAATCACGGTCCAGTTCCGCTGAGGCCGATCCGCTCCAGAGCGCGGCCGAAACCAACGCGAGAACCGCAAAAATCAACAGCACTTGACGCATGACGACGATCCTCACCCTCCAGCGGTCAGCCGGGCTCCGCGCAAGAAACTATTCCACAGCCGCGCTCCAGCCCCGGCGATTGAAGTCCCAGTATATAAACGCGGCTGCAGCCACCGCCCCCGCGATCAGGA
>JBDIBK010000141.1:0-10125 GCA_039812845.1 Bryobacterales bacterium | reverse complement strand
CCTACGTTGCGGAGAGACTGGGCGCACCCGTGCTTTCGCTGGACGCCTATTACCTCGATCTCTCGCATCTTCCGCTGGCCGAGCGCGCGCAATGGAACTTTGACGATCCGGCGGCGCTGGATTGGGAGCTGCTGCGGACCCAGTTGGCCGCGCTGCGGGCGGGCCGGGGTGTGGACGCGCCGGTCTACGATTTTTCCACGCACACACGGACTCAACGAGTGAGGCGCATCGAGGCGCGTGAGTATCTGGTGCTGGAGGGAATCTTCGCGCTCTACGATGAAGCGGTGCGGAAGCTGCTGCGGCTGGGACTGTTTATCGAATATCGGGACGACGGATGCCTGGAGCGGAGAATCGCGCGCGACGTGGCCGAACGCGGGCGCACCGCTTCGAGCGTGAGAGAGCAATACGATCTCACGGTGCGGCCGATGTTCGAAGAGCACATCGCGCCCACTCGACAGTTCGCACGGCTCGTGGTGCGGGGGGACGACCCGCTGGAGTGCTCATTCGAGAGGCTGCTTGAGATTCTCGCGGCGGAGAGGTGATTCGGTGCGGGTGGCGCGCTCTTACCGCGGCTTGTAGGCAACGACGTCCACTTCAATTTTCATTCCGGGCGCGCCGAAGGAGGTGCCCACCGTGGTGCGGGCCGGGCGAACGTCCGCGAAGAACTCGACATAGACCGCGTTCATCGCCGCGAAATCCCGCTCAGCATCGCGCAGGTAGACGTTGCACTTTGCCACGTCATGCAGCGTGCAGCCACAGGCGGCCAGGATGCGCTCCACGTTTCGGAAGACCAGACGGGTTTCGTGCTCAATGGAGCCTAAGTCGAACTCGTTGGTGTCGAGATTGATGGGGGCCTGGCCGGAGACATACACGAAGTCTCCGGCGCGAACCGCGTACGAGTAAGGAGCCTTGGGGGCGGTGAGTCCCGGAGGAGTGATGCGTTCCAATGATTTTGCCATTGTTGGCAGGTTCGCATAGAAGGGCGTACTCGGACAAGCGGAGAGGATTGAGGGCGGATTGCTGGGGGCGGGCGCGGGACCGTTGCCGGTTGCGCGCCCGCCTGTGCCGAGAGCCAACGCTCGAGAGCGTCGCCGCAAGCGAGCGAGGATGCCGCCTAGGAGGCCGGGGTTTCGTCCTTGGCCGCGGGCAGCGCGGCGGGGCTCCCGAAGAAGGCATCCAGGTCGTCCTGAACCTTCAGGCGTTTCGGGTCAAACTCCGCGGCGATGGCGGCCGCTTCCGAGCCGGGCTTGGTGAGGGAGATCTCTTCGCCGATGGCTGCTTCGCGGTCTTCGGCGGAAATCACTTTCCGTTCGAGTTCATCGACGGCGGCGAGAGTTCCCTTGCCGGTGGAGAACGCGGCGGCGGCATCATTGAGGCCTTGCCGGATCTTCACCGCCTGCTGCCGGGCAGCGAGGGTGACGAGCTTCTGCTCCCGCTCCGCGAGATCGCTTTGCGCTTCCATCAACTGCTTGCGAAGCTGCACGAGCATCTCTTCCTGCGCCTTGATCGAGGAGCGCAAGCCTTCGGCGCGTTCCGAGGCCGAGTTGCGAGCGGCCATTACGGGCGCGCCCTTTTCCTTTTTCGCTTCGACGTCGAGAGCCGCGCCGCGGATGTTTTCGAGCGTGGCGGTCCACTTGGCGATTTCGCTGTCGGTGTCGCTGAGCTGGCGCTCCAGCACGCGCTTGGCCTGGTTCACTTCGGCCACTTTGTTGCGGAAGTCGACGATCTCGCGCTTGCGATTCTCGATCGCCTCCCTGGCATCGCTTACGTAGTCCCGCATATTCTCGGCCGCGTCTTTGTCCTTGCGCCGCAGCTTCTTCCAAAGTTCCTTCAAGAATTCCATGGTCTTCGTCTTTCTCGCTTCCGGTTGGTTAATTGATTCAATGCCTGGGTGCGCCTCTATTCGGGCGGTTACGCGACGGCAGCCAAAATTTCGTCCGCGGCCGGCAGGGCGCTGGCGAGATCCGCCATGGCGCTGCGCAATTCGTTCGCGGACAAGTCGCCGAGGCAGACGCTCTCGATCAACATGACAATCCAATCGTCGGGCGTCTCGAGATCCGGATCGTCGCGGTCCGTCAGCGTGGCGAAGGCGAAGGGATCGATGCGCGTGTTCGCTTCGAGCAGCGCGGCCTGAAAGGCGGAGAGGCGTTCCTCCGCAATGTCGCCGTAGCGGGCCACGCGGGACGAGATCATGAGCTTGCCGCGAATCTCGTCGATGGTCAGCAGGGCATGGGCCGGCGGTTTGTCGCCGTGCGGCACCTTTACGGCGAGGAATCCGTCGCCTTGCGCCACTTCATATCCGCTGTCTTCCAGCACTTCAGCCATTTCGGCCAGGCTGGAGAGGTTTTCTCTGGTTGTCATCGATGTCTCCATAATCTTCTTACGAGATTCGCGACGAATCCTTGGCCGCCGCGAGCTGAAATTGTGCATGCCGGATCGGGTTCCGGCAATACGGAACGGCCGCCTAGGCGACCGGCCCCCGCGGTTCGTCGCCGAGGGGAAGCACTTCGATATCGCCGACGCGGATATCCGCGCCCTGAATCATGCGGATCAATCCGCCCTTGGCGTTCGGCGCGCCCACTTCGAAAAACAGGACCTTCGGGTTCGGAACATGCAACGGGGTGAGATACTCCGCGACGGTTCCGATCATCTGTGTGCTTTCCGCGAAGGATACATCGCTTACGGAAGGATCCGCCGTGGCCTTGCCGTGGAATTCGAGATTGCCGGACTTCTGAAAAGTGGCCTCTTGCGCCTCGCCATTCACATCCACATTGAAGTTCAATTGCGGCGCAAATTCAAGATCGAGCAGCTTATAGTTCGCGGTGTCCGGCGGCTCGGCGAAGACCCAGTATAGTTCCTGATTGAGCAAATCCTCTCGATTGCCGGGAGTGAAGCCGTCGGCCTCAAAGTAAACGCCCGCGCTTAAGTCTTCGCCCTGGCCCGCGCCCGCACTCTTGATGAGCAGCCACACGGCGTCCTCGTCGTGAAGGGAGCGGATGCGGAAGAACTGCCATTCCGCGATGCCGCGGGATTCGGCGATCCGCCACACCTCTTCCAGGTTGTAGTCTCTGCCGGCAGCCAGTGCTTCGCCGCTTGCGATCATGTCGGCGAGGGTTTGCTCGTCCTTCAGGATGATGGTGCTGCCCGGACGCAGCGACCGCCAGAATGAGGCGGAACGCGGATTGAATGCTGAACCCATGGTCTTCTCCCTTGGCGGAACTGGTTGGAGCGAGGGCGGCGCATCCGGGGGCGGCCAGCCGCTTGCCCTGGGCGCATACGGGGGCGGCACGCCCTGATAATACTGCCGCGCGCCGCGCCGGCGCGGAATCATCGCCCACGCGCCGATGAGCAGGAGCAGGATCAACATGCCGCTTCCGGAGCCGGCGAACCAGCCGCCGAGACCGCCGCCGTCGCCGCTGTCCGGGTTGCCGCTCTGGCTGTTGGCGGTCTGCGCATTCGCGGGGTAAACGTAGCCGTTCTGGCGCATCAGCATGCTGAGGATGGCCATGTCGCGCAGGGCGTTGTAGCCCACCCAAGCGCCGTCCCGCATGTAGCCGTATCCGCCGTGCTGGCTGCTATAGCGCACGTCATAATTCTGGCCGTCGACCGTGGTGGTGGAGGGGATGTAGCCGGGCCGGTTCGCCGGTTCCCTGGAAAAGGTGCTGGGGAACTTGCTGGCGTTATCGCGCTCAAAGGCCCGCTGAGCGTCGCCCCTGGACTGGAAGACGGTGCCCTGGGCCCGCGCGCGGTTTAGCACGGATTGATCGACCCCGTAGGAGGGCCTGGCGGCTGGCCGGGATTCGCCGCGCGAACCCATGCGCGGCGTGACCGTGGATGGCCGGGAACTGCCCCACGATTGAGCGCGGCTGGGGAAACTTCGGCTGCTGGGGCGAGAGAAACTGGAGGACCTGCCGAAGGAAATGCGGCCGCCCCGCCGCGCCCAGAGATCTTCGGGAAACAGCAGGAATACCAGGGCGAGCAGCAACGCCCAGACGCCGGCGCGTCTCGCGAAGGCCGGTTTGCGGCACGCGCCAAGGAGTGCGCCGAGCGCCGCGCCGGAGGCACGCGCGGCCGCGATGACGGCATGCACGGTTTGCTGCCAGAGCAGGCTGAGGACGTTTCTCATTGCTTCTCCCCCGCGAAGGCGCTGGGGTGCTCAACGCTCTCTGTGTTCTTGCCCGCCGGGGATGGGGACGCGCTTCCGGTGGTGCTTTCGGAGCCGGGGGGCGCGATCGCGGCGAGAGAGGAATCCCGGTCAAAGTGGACGCTGGCGGCGAAGAGCACGGCCACCAGCAGGAATGCGGCCGCCGCCACGGCTCCCGCGGCCACGTTCCTGTCGACGGCGACTTCCTTCGCGAGGGGCGATTTCGGGAGCAGGAATACGTCGGCGACCACGCGCGCGGTGATCAGCAGGATGACGCCCAGCGCGGCGAGCACGAAGCTGGTGACGCTTTCCTCCACCCACTGGCCGCTGGCTCCCGTGAGGGCAACGCTGGCGATATAGCCAAGTGCGGCGAGGTAGCCACCAAAGCTGATTCCGGCGGCAACATTGTCCTTATCCCCGATCTCTTCATGCACGTCATAGCCCGCGAACCGTGCGTACACCCATCCACCGGCGACGAGGATCAACTGGCCCACCAGGAAGTAGATGGCGATATCGCGCAGACCCAGCAGGAACGATGCGCTGTAGCCGCTGAGCACACCGCGCAGCATGAATCCCGTGGCGATGCTGGAGCCGGCGACGACGAAGCCGGTGCCGGAATTGTGGTCCCGCACGAGTTCCTTGTCGATGGAGAAGCGATAGAGAATCGCTTTGTCGTTGATCCAGAGGCTCAGCCGCATCAGGGCCGCGGCAACGACGCCGTACAAGGCGATCGTCAGGATCTCGTCGAAGAAGGCCACCCCTTCCCATGGGGAAAGCGCGCCGGAAATCGCGATGGCCACACCCAGCATGTAGCCCGCGAAGGCGATGCCAAAGGCCGGGTTATCGCGCTCAGTGAGTTCTTCATCGATCGCGTAGCGGGTGGTTTTGGCGAAGAACCAGCGCGCGGCAAACGCGAGCAGGAACGCGGTTGCGAAGAGCGGGATCGCGCTTAAAACATGATTGATGCTGGGCAATAACGCTTGCATCCGTGCTCCTTTTTCCAGCGCCGGCCCTTATCGGGGAAGAACCAACGTTGCCACCTCCAAATGTTCTTTACGCACCGGGAAGCGATTTGTTTGCGGAAATCGCATCAAACGCCGCGCCGGTCTCCCCAGAGATCGACGTGCAGGCGGGGGCTGAAGCGGAAGCCACGTTCCTTGCAGGCTTCGGCAAGCCACAAGGAACGCTCGCGCAGCGTGGCGGAATCCCGGCCTTCCGGCATGAGGACAACCGCACTGGCGTCGGATTCTATCGTTCGAAGAAGCTCCGTGATTTCTTCAAGATCCGACGGATTCATCACGACAAACTTTAACTGATGCGGATAGGTGGCGCAGAGGTCCTTGAGGATGTCGGGCTGGATCCGGAGGCGGTTATGCTGCGCGGCCCAGCGACCGTGCTCCCGATCGTGAGGCGTGGAGTTCGACAGCTTCGGACTGATCGACATCAGGTGGCACTGGACGGGCTCAAACACCGTTCCGGCCGTCTCCATGGTGATGTGGTAGCGGCGCGCGGAAAGCTGTTCCGTGAGAGCCGCGATGCCGGGCGCAATCATGGGTTCGCCGCCGGTGAGAACGACATGGCGCGCGGAGGGATAGCGGCGGACTTCGGCGACGATATCGGCAACGCTCATTTCCTCGCCTTCGGGCGACCAGGAGGAATAGGGCGTATCGCACCAGACGCAGCGGAGGTTGCATCCGCTGGTGCGAACAAACACGCTCGGCACGCCGACGAGAGACCCCTCGCCCTGGAGGGAATAGAAAATCTCGGAGATCTTCATGGCCTTCTGCTCCGGCATGGAAGTCTAGGGGCCGACGATGCCGTCATGCCGCATACTCCAGCGGATCGGGGATGCCGGCTTCCTCGAAGCCTTTTCGGCGCAGGAGGCAGGAATCGCAATGGCCGCAGGAGATGCCGCCCGGCGAGGGATCGTAGCAACTGTGGGTGAGACGGAAATCGACACCGAGTTGAGCGGCAAGCTGGACGATGCCAGCTTTAGAAAGGTTCATGAGCGGGGTATGGATGCGGATGTCCTCGCCGTTCTCGACACCGGCGCGGGTGGCGAGGCGGGCCGTGTGCTCGAAGGACCGAATGAACTCCGGGCGGCAATCGGGATAGCCGGAATAGTCAACGGCATTCACGCCGAGGAAAATATCCCTGGCACCCAAGGCTTCGGCCCAGCCGAGCGCGCAACTCAGAAAGATGGTGTTGCGGGCGGGCACGTAAGTGACCGGGATTCCGGCCTGAATCTGAGCGACGAGATCGTGCTTGGGCACGTCGATATCGCCGGTGAGCGCGGAGCCGCCGAAGGCGCGAAGGTCAAGGCGAAGCGTTACGTGCCGTTCGACGCCCAGTGCCGTGGCGACGCGCGCGGCGGCCTCCAGTTCCACCTGGTGGCGCTGGCCGTAGTCAAAGGAAAGGGCGTAACAGGCGAAGCCTTCGCGATGCGCCACGGCGAGGCAGGTGGTGGAATCAAGACCTCCGCTCAGCAGGCAGACGGCGGGAGGTCGCCGTGGATTCGCGGAGGGGGAGTGCTCGGCGTCCGGGAGGTTGCGGGAAGGTGTCATCGAACTCTTATTGTCGCGAAGAATGGATGGCGCGGGATAGCCCGCCGCCAAGGGGAGGCCCGCTCGGAGGAGGACGCAAGATTGCGCGGGGGATCGCCGTTCTTACGAATTGCGGTTGGCGGATGCGACAATGGCAGTATTCGCTATGCCTTCAATGCTTGATCGATTGCGCGGGAAGAAGCCTGCGACAACGGAACCCGAAGAACCGGAGGTGCCGGTGTGGCCGGGCGGTTTTTCCGACTGGACCTGGACGGCGGTGCTGTTTCTGTTTCTGACGACCGCGCTGGTGCAGGGCTTCGAGATCCCGACCGGATCGATGGAGGGAACGCTCCTGATTGGGGACCGGCTGCTGGTGAACAAGCAGGCCTATGCGCCTTCCGACCCGATCTCCCGCGTGATTCTGCCTTACCGGGATCCGCGGCGGGGCGACATCATCGTGTTCCGCTTTCCGCTCGATCTCAATCAGGCTTATGTGAAGCGGGTGGTGGGCGTGCCTGGGGACCGGATCCATTTGGAGGAGCGGCAGGTGTTCCTGAACGGGTCTCCGGTGGACGAGCCTTATCGGTCAAAGCGGGTGGGCGGGACGGACCCATACCGCGACAACTTTCCCCGCTACATGGAGATGAGTTCGACGCCGCTGGCGGCGAGGGCGCTGGAGATGCACCGAAAATACGTGCATGATGGCGAACTGGTGGTGCCGGAGGGCTATTATTTCGCGATGGGCGACAACCGCGACAACTCGCTCGACAGCCGCTATTGGGGGCTGGTGCCGCGGGACAACATTATCGGGAAACCGCTGATTGTGTACTGGTCTTATGGCTACCCGTATACGGACAGTTTGAATGAGCGGATTCTTGACAAGACGATTCGCTGGGGACGGATGCTGCGGATTGTGAGCACCTTTCCGACCGGCGCCGAGATTGCTCCAGGAGGCAAGCCATGAGCGATGCGGTGAAGCGGCTGGAAGAACCGGCCAGCCCCTGGGTGGCGTTTGCTGGGATTTTCGTGCCGGGGGCGGGACACTGGCTGGCGGGAGAGCGCACGAAGGCAATCGCACTGTTCGCGATCATTCATGTGGCCGTTGTTGCAACGCTGCTGGGCGGGGCGGCGGTCGCGCCTCCGGTGGCACCGGAGCCCATGTTTATCGCGGGGCTTTCATCGTCGGACCCGATCGGCAATGCGATGCGGACGATGGAGCAGGTGGCTCAGAAATCGAACGGAATTTCGATGTGGGCGGCGACCTTCTTCGGTTACGATACGCCGTTTGACGGCACTTCGGAGAATTCGATGGTGACCAACCTGCTGAACTTGGCCGGAATTCTGAATCTGCTGGCCGTGTTTTATTTGTTCGACGAGAAGCGGGCCGAGAACAAGACGTTTGAACTTGCGATGGCGGCGAGGGCAGGGAAAGGGAAGAAGGGATGAGCCACTTCGTGTATGTGCTGCTATTTCTGCTGCTCTCGGCCTCCATGGCCTCCGTGCTGCAAGCGCAATCGAGGGAAGAGTTCTTGCGCTACTTCGGACGCCGTTTCGTAACGCCGGTGCTGGCGATGGTGGTGTTCAGTTGGGTGATGTTTTTCCTGCACAAACTGTAGGAAGCGGCGCGGGGGCACGCCGGACTCTAAGTGGGCGGAGCGCCCGCGGGACCGGCGGATTTTCTCTCTCCGCCTGCCCCGCGAGCCGGTTCCGCGCATGTGCCGCGCTTACAGATGCGCCAGCGCCTAACCGTTGACGGCGCTGAGGGCTTGATCCAAATCCCAGAGAATATCGTCCAGGTCTTCGATGCCGATGCAGAGGCGGACCATGTCCGGCTCCACGCCGGCAGCCTTCTGTTCCGCCGCGCCCAACTGCTGGTGCGTGGTGGAGGCGGGGTGAATCACTAGACTGCGGGTGTCCCCGACGTTCGCCACGTGAGAAAACATCTTGAGGCTGTTGATGAATTTCACACCGGCGTCGAAGCCGCCCTTGATGCCGAAGGTGAACACGGAACTCGCGCCCTTGGGCAGATACTTTTGCGCCAGCGCGTAGTAGGGGCTGGAGGGCAGCGACGGGTAATTCACCCAGGTGACGCCGGGGTGCCCCTGAAGGTGTTTGGCGACGGCGAGGGCGTTCGCGACGTGGCGTTCCATGCGGGGGCCGAGGGTTTCAATCCCTTGCAGGAAAAGGAAGGCATTGAAGGGGCTGAGACAGGGCCCGAGATCGCGAAGCCCTTCGACGCGCGCCTTAATGATGTAGGCGATGGGGCCGAAGGTCTCGCCGAACTTCATGCCATGGTACGCAGCCGACGGCTCATTGATTCCGGGGAAATTGCCTTTCGCCCACGGGAACTTGCCGGAATCGACGATGATGCCGCCGATGCTGTTGCCGTGCCCGCCGATGAACTTGGTGAGTGAGTGAAGCACGATGTCCGCGCCGTGCGCGATGGGGTTGCAAAGGTACGGGCTGGCAAAGGTGTTATCGACCAACAGCGGCAGGTTGTGCTCGTGGGCAATGCCGGCGACGGCTTCGATATCGAGCACGCTGCCGCGGGGGTTGGAGATTGTCTCGCCGTAGATGAGTTTCGTCTTCGGGGTGATCGCCTTGCGGAAGTTTTCCGGGTTGTCCGGATCGACGAAGATCACGTTGATTCCGAGTTTGCGGAACGAGACGTCGAACTGCGTGAAGGTGCCGCCGTACAGGGTGCTGGCGGCCACGACATCGTCGCCGGAATCGCAGATATTGGTGATGGCGAGCAACTGCGCCGACTGTCCGGACGCGGTGGCGAGAGCCGCCACGCCGCCTTCAAGCCCGGCAACGCGCTGCTCAAGGACATCCGTGGTGGGGTTCATGATGCGGGTGTAGATGTTGCCGAACTGCTTCAGAGCGAAGAGGTTGGCGGCGTGATCGGAATCGTCGAAGGTGAACGACGTCGTCTGATAAATCGGCACCGCGCGCGAATGCGTTACCTGGTCAGGGGAATGGCCCTGGTGCAGGCTGCGGGTATTGAAGCCGAACTGGCGATCGGGTTGGTCAAACATGGGTCTCCTCTACTTAATTGAAGCGTGGCCGCAACGGGAGGAAGACCTCCGGCGAATCCACAGCGTCCGGCGGGCCGGACGCGAGCCGATCTAGGACAGCACATTGGCTGCCCACAGAACACGGAGCGCTGCCCCAGCTCCTATCGGTTAATGCGAAAAAGGGCTAACGCTTGTAGCCGATCTTACGCAGAAAATCTTTGCGGGCTTGCGCACCCGCCTCATCTTCGATGCCTTTGGGCGATTCGCCGTCAATGACGCCCAGGACGCCGCGGCCCTGCGCGGATTCCGCGACCACTACCTGAACGGGATTCGCGGTGGCGCAGAAGAGGCGCACGACTTCGGGAACATCCTTGAGACGGCCGGTGAGGTTGATGGGAAACCCTTCGCGGAGAAAGAGCAC
>JBDIBK010000140.1:0-10175 GCA_039812845.1 Bryobacterales bacterium | reverse complement strand
CCTTGGCGCGCGCAACCGCCGCAACGCGCGCAAGTTTGCCATCGAGATGTGGAATGCCTGGCTCACGGCCTCGGGCGCCATTGAGGAGCCCTTCTTGAGACGCCGCGACACCGAAGACCACTGGCGGCGCGGCGCGGACGCCTCTCTTCTCGCGCAGACCGATACCGGCCCGGACGGTGCATTCCGTGCCTGTCTCTCCCTGGCCACCCGCGCCCATTCCCTGCTCCGCCCCCCGCTCCCGCGCCTTGCGGAACCGCTTTTCGCCGAAGTCCGCTTCCTCCCCGGCACGGCTCTTCGAACCCTCCACCTGCTGCCCACTCCCGCATCCCCGCTGCCGGGCCACGCGCCACGCCCCACCGGCCTGATCGTCACGCCGGAAGCGCTTGATCTCTTCCTGGGAACGCAGAACCCCTTCCTCTGGCACGGTCTCCCCGCCCGGATTCAGGACCTTCTGCAGTGCCCGCCCGCACGCGAAGATTGGCTTCTCGCCTGCCGCCGCCTTGCCTCCAGCCAGCGCTTGCGCGTAGCCGGTTTTGTCGAACGGGGCAGCGGCAGCCACCGCCGCCGCTTGCAGTTTGTAAGGCATGCGCTCTCCGCCCTGGAACGCGGCGAGATCCCGTCTTCCGAAGACTTTCCCGAGGCCCCATCGGACCCGCCCGCTGCGGAGCCCCGCATCGCCGCGTATTACCGTGAACAGTATCCCGCCCTGCTCCGGGAAGCCACGGCGCTGCGCATCCGCGCCCAGCTTCTCCTTCCCCCTCCAGCCGCCCCATCAACGCCCGGAAGCACGGCAAACCCCTGAAATGACGAAACCCTGCGCTTAGGAATATGATGGCTCTATGAATAAACCGTCTGAACCGAACCGCAGACAGTTCCTTACGAATAGCGGAAAGACGCTGATTGCGGCCCCGTTCTTCGTGCGGAATCTGATCTCGGCGCCACCTTCCGGCAAACTGCGCCTGGCCGCATTTGGCGGCGGCAACATGGCCTATGTCACGCTGCAGCAGATCTCCCGGCACAAGAACGTTTCCCTTGCCTGCGTCGCCGAAGTGGATTCGGCTCAGCTCGGCCAACTCAACAAGCTGGCCCCAGGCACCAAGATTTACGAAGACTGGCGCGAAATGCTGCGCGCGGAGCGAAAGAACATCGACATGGCCTGCGTGGGAACGCCGGACCACATGCACGCCATGCAGGCCATGGCTTCCATGCGGGAAGGCCTGCCCGTGTATGTGCAGAAGCCGCTCGCCCACGATATTTACGAGGTGCGCAAGCTCACCGAATACGCGCGCAAGAAGAACCTCGTAACCCAGATGGGGATCCAGATTCACTCAAGCAAGGAATACAACACCGCGGTGAAACTGGTGCAGGACGGTGCCATCGGAAAGATCAAGGAAGTCCACGCCTGGAGCAGCAAGAAGTGGGGCGACATGGACCCCTTCCCCGGCGGAAGCGACCCCGTGCCGGCCACGCTCAAATGGGATCTCTGGCTTGGGAATGCGGCGGCTCGCCCTTACATCAAGGATTACTACCATCCCGCCAATTGGCGGAAGCGCGTGGATTTCGGAACGGCCACCTTCGGCGATATGGGCTGCCACATCTACGATCCCGTCTTTTCCGCGCTGGGTTTGAGCGCGCCGATCTCGGTGAGAAGCGAGGGTGCCGCGCCGAACGAGCACAACTGGCCCATCAATTCCGTGATTCATTACCAGTTCCGCGGCACGCCCTATACAGAGGGCCAAACGGTGCCCATCACTTGGTACGACGGCGACGCAAAGCCGCCCCAGGACGTGCTCACCCGCGCGGGCGTCGAGAGGCTGCCGCGCGAAGGTTCCATCATGTTTGGCACCAAGGGCAACATGGTGCTGCCGCACATCGGAATGCCGCGGTTGCTGCCGGAAGCCGATTTCGCCAATTTCAAGATGCCAGAGATCGAGCCGAAGAACCACTACTTCCAGTTCGTGGACGCGGTTCTTGGAACGGACCAAACCTCGACGAAGTTCGATTACTCCGGTCCGCTCACGGAAACCGTGCTGCTCGGCCCGCTGGCGCAGCACTTCCCGAAGACCACGCTCGAATGGGATTCCCCGAAGATGCGCGTTCGCAACCTGAAAGAGGCGAATAAGTACGTGCGCCGCAAGTACCGGAAGGGCTGGTCGGTGCAGGGGCTGTAAAGGCAGCCCCTGCTATCACCGATCGTCCGCCAGCCAGTGGGTGACCTTGGGCGGCTCGGGGCCGTTGTGGAAGTGCCGTGCCGCGTCCTCCAGCGCCTTGTCCGCCAGGGTCACCCGCGCGTGCTGCCGCATGTGTTCCGCCCAGCTTTCAACCAGAAAGCTCTCCAGATAGCGGCCCGGGTTCGCGGGGTCTTCGAACAGACCCCAGCGAATGGCGCCGTCCCGGCGGCGGATGGATTCGAGTTGCCGCATCGCCTGCAAAAACGGCTCCCTCAGGTTGCGGCGGATGCAGTATTCCGTCGTCACCAGCACCGGGCCGCGGTCCGGTTCGAACGGCTCGACAATGGTCGGCTCCGGCCAGTGCTGCGATGGGCTCACATCGAAATGTATCTCGCCCGCCAGCTTCCAGCGAAGCGAAAGCGGAACCATCGCACCCGCGCAAACCGCCGCCGCGAGAAGCGTGGCCCGCGTGCTCACGTGCTCGGCGACGGAGCCCCAGATCGTGCTGCCCAAGGCCATCCCTCCCTGGAACAGAAAGATGTAGACCGAAAGCCCCCTCGCTCTTACCCAGGAGGGAAGCGCCTGCTGGGCGACCGTATTAAAGCTCGACGTGATCGCAATCCAGCACGCCCCGCCAAGAAGCAGAACCGCCACCACGGCGGGGAAACTCGAAAAATAATAGAGCCCCGCGTTCACGAGGCCAAACAAGAGGATGGCGGCGCTCACCAGCCACTCCACACCCACCGCGGCCCGCAACCGCGGCAGGATGGCCGCCACCGCCACGGACCCCGCGCCAAGCGCCGCCAGCATGATGCCGTAGCCCGAGCTTCCCCTCTGCAGGTCCTCCTTCGCCAGCAGCGGCAGCAGGCTCCACAAGGCGCTCGCCGGAATCACGAAGAGAAAGGTTCGCAGCAGGACGCCATGCAACTCCGGCGCGTACCGGATGTAGCGGGCTCCGGCCATGATCGCGTTCACCACGCGCTCGCTCTGGTCTCGCGAACTTGCCGGCTCCCGCCTCCAGCCGTAAATCACCGCGACCACGCCGACGAACGAAATGGCATTCGCGGCAAACACCGCCGCCGGATTCACCCAGGCGATAAGCAGCCCGCCCAGCGCCGGGCCGATCGCCCGCGAAATGTTGAACCCCATCGAATTGAGCGCGATCGCGGAGGGAAGCTGTTTGCGCGGCACCAGTTCCGGCAGAATCGCCTGCCACGCCGGCGCGTTCACCGTTGCTCCCGTGCCAAGCAGAAACGTGAACAGCAGCAGCAGATTCGGGCCGGTAAAGCCAAACCAGGTGCTGAAGGCCAGTAGCCCGGCCGCCACCGTCATCCAGGCTTGCGTGATCAGCAGCACTCGCCGCCGGTCGAAGATGTCGGCGATGGCCCCGGCGGGAAGGCCCATCAGCAGCACGGGCAGGTAGGTGGCCGTCTGCACGCTCGCCACGTAAAGCGGCGAGGGCGTGAGGGAGGTCATCAGCCAGGCCGCCCCCATGTTCTGCATCCACGTGCCGATGTTGGAGCCGAGAGAGGCAAGCCACAGCGCCCGAAAAACCGGCTGGCTGAGCGGCGCCCACGCGCTCAACCGGGCATCGTCGCGGATTTCGGGGCACGAATCGGACACTGTACAGAACTATCCTCGCATACGCGGCCGGATGGGTTACGGGGCCTTGCACATCGGGGCTCTGAACGGTCGGGGACGCCCGCTCTCGCCGCTCTCTTTCGGAATGATGGAGATCCCGCCGCCCCGTTCGAGAACGGCGTATTCGATCTGGTCCAGGCGGCCGATGCCGTGGTTGGTCCGCGCGCTCGTGAGAATATCGCTCAAGGTAACCTGTTCCTTCTGCATCCTGCGTTCCAGCAGCCGTCCCCGCTCCACGATCACGATCGGCAGGCTTTCAAGAGCGTCGTCGAGGCCGGGCCAGCGGCCCTTGATGAGCGTCAGCGCCTGCTCCATCGCCACCAGAGTGGCAATCACGATCCAGGAGTTGATCATCGACGTGTCGTTCCCGAGCAGCGCCTGCTGCGTGGATTCGCCGATCACAAGGATCAGCACGAAATCGAACGTCGTGATTTGAGCCAGCGTGTGCTTCCCCACAATCCGAAAAACCACCAGCAGAAAGGCGTAAACCGCCGCGGCTCTCAGTACGGATTCCATCGATGCACCTCAGAAATAGGTAAACTGCCTCATCTCCACCTTGGAACCCGCGAAGCCAAACCGGAGCGTGCGCAATCCGGCGGCGGTCGGCTCATAGTCGAGCACAATCCCGCTGCCCGCGCGCAGCCTTCCCGGAGCGTATACAAGTTCGATGGTCTTCGCGCCCAGCACAACGCGGTCCGGTTCCGGAGTGATGCGCTCGATCCGCGCGTGGTCGTAGAAGCGGCGCTCCACTTCAAGGGAAAGGTCGCCCTTCTCCGGTGGAGCGCCGTCAAGCCGGATCGTGATGTGCGTGGAGTTCCCCACTCTCGTGAAGCGCTCGTAGTCCGCGGTGAGCGCCGCCGGGGACGTATCCCCTTGCGCTCGGCTTACCGCATGGGCGGAACTCAGCGGGCCGTCCCCAAAGACGCCCGCCAGGGCAAGGCCCACACCGGCGAACAGCACAATCCAGCCCGCTCGCTGCCAGCGCCACTCGCGCCGCTGCAAGGCAAGATCTTCTTCAAGGTCCAGATCCGCGTAAGGGTTGCTGTCGCTCACCGCGCATGGCCGTCCCGCGCCGCCGTTTAGAACGCGGAAGCCTGTCCGGATGTTTCGCCCCGGCCTGCGTGTGCGCGAACGTGGCGCTTAGCTCGCGTACCCGCCCGCGATGTAGCTGTGCAAATGGGAGATAGTTTCCTTCTGTTCCACCACCGTCCATTTGATGAGGTCGCCCAGGGAAACAATGCCCACCACGGCGCCCCGGTCAATCACGGGCAGATACCGCTCCCGGCTTTCGGTAAGAGACACCATGCAGGCGCCCACGGTATCTTCGGGCGTCGCGTGCGCCGTCACCTGCGCAAGAATCTCGCGCACCGCCGTCTGCTGCGAGTGGCGGCCCTTCAGGATTACTTTCCGGGTGTAATCGCGTTCTGAGATGATACCGATGAGCTTGCCCTCCTCGAGGACGACCAGCGCTCCGATGCCGTGCTCGGCCATCTGGCTGATCGCTTCGAACACCGTGGCGTCCGGGCTGATGGTGTGGACGGTCCACCCTTTGCTGTCGAGCAAGGCGCGGACAGAGGCTTTGGAGTCGGTTACATGGGACATCGGTACAACCTCCTGGTCCTGAGATTGTATGCGAAGTTTCCTTCCGGGGAAAGCCCCATTCCGCCTGTCAAAGGATTTCCGGCACGGGTACTCCGCAAAGCCAGGAGCTAAGGCTTGGCCACGCAGGCCTGCAGGCTCTGGATATTCTTGCGGGCGAAGGCGGCTTCTTCCAAATCCGGATTCAGGTCGAGCATCGTTTCGAACTGCTCGATGGCGGGTGCGCAAAGCTGGCGGTCGTTGTTGGCCACGGCCTGATGGGCATAGCTCAGGCCAAGCACGTAGTGTGTGAATGCATCCTGGGAATCGTAGCGCAGCGCCTCCCGGCAAGCCTCAATAGCCGCGCCGTATTGGTTCAGCTTGCGGTTGGAGTCGCAGATGCCGAACCACGCCAGGCTGCGCAGATCTTTCCAGATATCCTGCTGGGACGCGCGGCTCTTCTTCCCCATTCCAACCAGAAATCCCACGACGTAATAATTGAGATTCCCGGCGAGCTTGCTGTTGAAATCCGAGAGCCGGAGGTATTGCTGGTAAGAACCGATCGCGCTCTTGTAGTCGCCGCTCATCCGCTCGCCTTCCGCAAGCCAGAAGTGCGCTTCGCCGTTCTCCGGCGTCAGTTCGATCGCCTTGTTGGCGGAGCGGATGCCATCGGCGTAAATCTCCTTGCGGCAATAGGCCTGCGCTTGCAGATACCACGCCATGGCATTCGACTTGTCGCGGTTCGTTACCAGATTGAGTTGCCGGATCGCTTCGTCAAGATCGCCCACGTCCAGCAGCATGCCGGCAAAGCTGGCGCGGGCCTCCATAAAATCCGGGTCGATCTCGATCGCTTTCTCGAAATAGCGGCGGGCATTGGCCTGGTCAAAGAGCGCGTTGTACGTGCGGGCCAGATAGAGGGCGGCTTGGCTGTACTTCGGGTCCAGCAGCAGCGCGCTTTGGAAATCCGCCACCGCCGCCCGGTAGTTCTTGGCATAGCCCTTGTTGTACTTCGTCAGGCCGTCGTCGAACTTCTCTTCCGCGGCGCGGTTGCGCTGCCGGGGAATCAGGATCTTGATCGTGACCGTTTTCTCCTGTCCCGGATACACCACTTCTTCCCGCGGCCCGTCGGGCTCATAGCCCATCTTCACCGCCTTCACCGTATGAATGCCGGGGGTGAGTCCGGGAATGCGCAACGGGTTGGCCTTGTCCACCACGCCGACGCTCTTGCCGTTCACGAACACTTCCACGCCGTCGCGATTGCTTTCGAAAATCAGCGCGCCGAATTTCGGAGCGGGCGCCTCGCCCAGAGCCTTGTTCGATGGAATGTAAGCGAGCAGCATGTTCTTGTCGAAACTGCTGCGGTCGGCCGTGGGGTTCTGCTCTCCTCCCGTGGCCTCCCGGACGTTGCGGCGAACGTACTCGGCCAGTTCATCGGCCGTCACGATGCTGTCCGTATTCTCGTCGGCGGAGCCCTCAAGCCCCTTCACCACATAGTAGGTGAAGACGCCGTGGCCGCCGCCCCAGTCCGGGCTCTCGAAGCTGCGTTCCCGGTCCCGGCTGGCCGTGAGCGAGAAGAGCGATTGCGTCAGGTTCACCAGCCGCGAATTCAGTTGCGCGCTGTCTTCGGGTGCGATGATGCCGCTGTGGCAACTGTCGGTGAGCAGCACCTTCCAGCGGGCCTTGATCTTGCCGCCGATCACTTCGCCCAGGCTCTGCATGGGATAGCCGAACTTCGCCGGATCCTGCATGGCAAAGTCGTAAGGCGCGAGATAGCCCGCCCCCTTATAGAGAAAACCGTGCCCCGCGAAATAGATCAGAACGCGGTCTTCCGGCTTGGCCACCGAGGGCAGCCACTCTTCGAGTTCGCGCGTGATGTTCTCCTTGGTGGCCTGTTCCCCAATCAGCCGGTGCACATTCTCAGCCCGGAAGTTTCCGCCTTCCGGGCTGATCAGCACGGAGTAAATCGATTGCGCGTCCTTCTCGGCGTATTCCAGTTGGAAGTTCTTGTCCAGGCGCGGATACGTGCCCACTCCGATCACCAGCGCATAGCTGCGCGGAATGGTCACCGGCTTGCCGGAGGCGTCTTCCACCTCCCGCGCGGCGTCCTTTTCCACGCGGAGATCCCGCTGCTGCGTATTGGCCGGCTGCTGCGCGGCCAGGCTCAACGCGCCCAGACTGAACGCTGCAGTGCTGAATACGGCCAAGGCGGCCAGCCCCAGCGCGCGGAACCGGGCGAAGCTTCGCTTAATCGTGCGCGATGCGGAATTCATAGATCACGGGTCCTTCCGATGTGGCGGGCGCGGTTATCACTTGCGTCTCGCTCTGGCGCATAAAGAACAGCTCGCGGGAATTGGCGCGGTTCAGTTTGCTCCAGCTCTCCGGCAGCGCATTGTCGTTCGGAACGCTGCGCAAGCCGGCGGAGCTGTCGATGCACTCGCCCCGCGCGCGAAACAGCGAATCGTCGCAGCGCGGCTTCATCCGGTGCGGCGGCACGCGCGGCGCGGCGGGCGCTCCCGCCGAGGGCAGCAGTTCCGTCGGGTTCATCGGCCGCGGACTCACCATCCAATAGCTGATGTCGTGCCCCGCCGGGCCGGCGACAATAAACTGCGCCTTCGTGGCCGGAACCAGATAGCTCTTGCCCGCTTCCACGCGGTTCTGTGAGCCGGTATCGGCCGTGGGGAACAGCAGTTCATAGCGCCCCGACGTGCCAAGGTTGGTAACGTAGAGGTATCCGTCGAAATCGGCGGTGAAGCGGAAGCGCACGCGGTCCCCCTGCGCCAGCACGTGTCCCGGATCAATGGCCTTCCAGGATTGGCCGCTCCATTTCTCCAGCACCACTTCCATGCGGCGGGGGCTGCTCGTCTTTGTGGCCGCGCCAAGCGCGGCGGCAAGAATCAGAACCCCAATGGCCAGCATGGCGATGCGGAAGCGAATTCGTTCGAGTCGCGTCATGGCGAGTCCTCCTTTCGTCGGCCGGTCTAGCGGTGAATCAGCGCGAGGTCCGCCACCACGCGGGCGTCCTTCGCATTCGACGGGTTCACCACATACGTGGCGATCTTCATATCCGGCGTATAGCTCGCGTTCAGCGGCCGCACCGCGCCGTAACCGCTGCTCCCGGGATCGTCCGCCACCTTCTCCACCACCAGATCGCGGGCGTAGGCGCGCCGCAGGCTCCCCACCACGTCGTCCCGGATGTTCATATCGTTCACCGCCAGCAGCACCTTCGGGCCGCTGCCGAATTCGGGCGTCGTCTTTGCCGGGCTGGCCTTCGGCGCGGCGCTGGGAGCGGGCTTCGTGCCCAGATCGTAGATCAGATTTTCAAGGCTCGGCTCCGGCTGGCGCGAGAAGACCAGGAAGAGCTTCTCTTCGCCGGCCTGCTCGTCGAACGTGAAAACGTAACCGGATGGCACCGTGGTGACCGTATTGGCCTCGATCCGGTTGCTGCCGCCGCCCACTTCCGCGGAGGGGAAGAGGGGCCGCCACGCGCCGCTCGATCCGCGGGCGATGATGTAGAGATACCCGCTCTCATTCGTCTCAACGGCCACCTGAATCCGGTCGCCGGACCGGAACGACGTATCCACCGGAACTTCCTGCGCGCTGCTCCCCACGCGCTTGATCAGGGTGTAGCGCATTCCCAGCGGATTCAGATCCACCGGAAGATAGCCCGCCTGCACCAGTTGCCCTTCCGTCCGGGTGCGCGCCATCTCGGCCGGCGGAGCCATGCGCTTCTTCTCGATGCTCTTCGCTACCTCCACCGGAACCGACAAGGCAGGCACGGCGGACTTTGCATGGTTCGAATGGACCGGTTTGGCGGACGCCGTCTGCTGCTTCGCGGCTGGGACAAAGAACAGCTCCCTCGCGGTAAGGCGTTCCGAAGCGGGCCGCTGCCCGGCCGCCAGCGTAACCCCCGCCGTGACAAGCAACGCAAGAAAAAATGATCGATTCATGGCTGAATTCCTTTCCCAGTCATGCGGGTGTGTACCAATGGACGGGTCCTGCCGCAGCCCGGTTCCCGAACGCTCCGCTCCCCCGCCCGGCGGATCGCCTGCCCCAGGCCGTCCCCGCCACCCCGGTTCGAGAAACACACCCGTCGCGCAACCGCCCCGGTTCTGTGTCCTCATTCTACCTCTGCGATTTTACGGGGTGAATCAGATCGTAGGCGTAGTACTTCCCTGCCAATCCACGCCGCCCGCGCCTCAGACCGTCGCGTCAGCGACAGGCAGCAATTAGCCAGGCGTTTGATACGCCTGGATTGACCCCATCTAAAGGCCTGCTCCGCGTCAGCGGTGCCGCTAGCCCGAATCGCGAACTCATCCGCACCATCAAGTCTCAAGAATTCGCTGCCAGGTGATCCTTTTCATAGCCTGGAATACGAAAGCCCCATTCCAGGAAGACCGGAACGTTCGCCAGAATCCTGTTGCCACGGGTAGAGCGAGTCGGCGAGCGCCACCCGTGGAAAAGCAAGCAACCCATCGCGAGCCCCGAAGACGGCGACAGAGCGTCATTCCTTTCAGGCACCAAGTCGAAGCAACCCGAGAGGACGCCCCTGCACCGCATCCGCAAGCGCCGGCTTCGTTTCGCAAAACCCGCCCGCGGGCCACTCAGCCGCACCCGGCCTCGCGTTGAACCGCGAAACCTCCACGCATCACCGGCGGCGACAAACAGCACCCCCTCCAATTCCGCGCCCAATGGATCCCGAGGCAGCCAGACGCAGCGATGGCGGGGAAGCATATCGCTCCCCCGCCATCGTTGCCGCATTGCGCGTGCTCGCGCGTTACTGATACT
>JBDIBK010000139.1:0-10181 GCA_039812845.1 Bryobacterales bacterium | reverse complement strand
CCCGTGCCTGGCGCGGAACTCCGCGCGGCTCATGGTCGGGAGGAACATGCGGGTGAGCGGGTGCCCCGCATACAGCGAGCGGATGCCCCGATCTTCAAAGAATGCCTTCTCAAACGGAAAGATGCACACCAGCAGATCGATGATCCGGCGCATGGTCCTTGCACGGCCCTGCCGCCAGGCCCAGACCTGCGGAGCCACGTAATAAACCACCGGTACGCCCATCCGCTTGAGTTTCGCCGCCAGACGAAAGTGAAAGTCCGGGCTGTCGGTGAGGATGGCGATATCGGGCCGTTCCCGCCGCGCCGCCGCGGCCAGCTTGCGAAACTCCCCGTAGATGCGCGGAATGTGGCGCACCACCTCCGCCAGACCCACCACGGAAAGCGCCTCCGCATCCACCACGGAACGCACCCCCGCCGCCCGCATCTTCGGCCCGGCACACCCAAAAAAAGACGCTTCCGGAAAGCGCCGCATCAGTTCCGACACAAGCTGCGAGGCGTACATTTCCCCGCTCGCTTCTCCGGCGGAGATCAGGAATTTCGGCGGCATCAGCCTGTAGTCTAGCAGTTGAACCTTGGCCGCCTTCGAAGGGGCACACCCCTCCCACTCGCGACGGCTGGGAGTCTGCTAGCGTATGGAGAGGCTTCGGACGCGCGCTCCTCCAGTGCCGCCGCCCCGGCGTTGTTAATGATAAGGGAGAAGTCAAATTGACGAAACGATTCGATCACTCGTCTTCGGCTCCTTTGGCAACCATCATCGGCGCCGGACCCGCGGGGCTCTCGGCCGCCTGGGAACTCACGCGCGCCGGGGCGTCCTGCCAAGTGGTGGAGCAGGATTCCGTTGTGGGCGGCATTTCCCGCACCGTCAACTACAACGGCTACCTTTTCGATATCGGCGGCCACCGGTTCTTCACCAAGGTCTCTCTGGTGGAGAAGATGTGGCACGAGGTGCTTGGCGAAGACTTGCTCTCGCGTCCCCGCCTCTCCCGAATCTATTACAAGAACCGGTTCTTCAAGTACCCCCTGGAACCGATGAACGCGCTCCTGAATTTGGGCGTCTTCGAATCTTCCCGCTGCATGGCCAGTTACGCTCTTGCGCAGGTGAAGAAGCGGCACCCGGAAGACGATTTTGAAACCTACATCAGCAACCGTTTCGGCCACCGGCTCTATTCCATGTTCTTCAAGAGCTACACGGAGAAAGTCTGGGGCATGCCATGCACGGAGATTCGCTCGGACTGGGCGGCCCAGCGCATCGCCGGCCTGGACATGGTTTCGCTGCTTCGCAACGCGCTCTCGCAGATGCTTCCCGCCCGCCAGAACGCGCGCGTCATCAAGACGCTGATCCACGAGTTTGTCTATCCCCGCCTGGGTCCCGGCATGATGTGGGAGCGCACGCGGGACCTCGTCGAAGCCGCCGGAAACCCCGTGCGGATGAACACGCCGATTGACCGCATTGAATGGGATGGCAGGCGCATCACCGCCATCGGCGCGGGGGACCAAAGCTTCCCGGTGGAGAACGTCATCTCCTCCATGCCCATCCGCAACTTCTTCCGCTGCCTCACGCCCGCGCCGCCCGCGAAGGTGCTGGAAGCCGCCAATAGCCTGAGCTACCGCGACTTCCTCATCGTCGCCCTGATGTTCCGCGAGGAACGGATGTTCCCGGATAACTGGATCTACATCCATGACCCCTCGGTGGATGTGGGCCGCATCCAGAACTTCAAGAACTGGAGCCCCCACATGGTGCCGGACCCCGCAACCACCTGCCTGGGGATGGAGTACTTCTGCTTCAAGGGAGACTCCCTGTGGAACCGGACGGACCGGGAATTGGTGGAGCAGGCCACGCGCGAGATCGGCCGCATCGGCCTGGGCGACCCCGCGAAGGTCTTTGATGGGCACGTCGTTCGCGTTCCCAAAGCCTATCCCGTCTACGACGACAAGTATCAGGCGGCGCTCACGGTGATTCGCGAGTTTGTGGAAGGCATTCCCAACCTGCAGTTCGCGGGCCGCAATGGCATGCACCGCTACAACAACCAGGATCATTCCATGCTCAGCGCCATGCTGGCCGCGCGCAATCTGCTCGGCGGCTCCTATTCCGTGTGGGACGTAAACGCCGACGAGGAATACCACGAGGCTGGCGGCATCGTGAGTGAAGAGGAACTGGCCAATCTGGAGCGCACGCAGCCGCGCGTGCCCACCCGGCTAGGGCCGAAATAAATCGAAACCGCGTTTCGACGGGCGATTGGCGCGCCTGGAATGATAAGCTGCTGATAGCTGACTGTTGTTGGTTTCCAGGACCTGGTTGCATGGGAGCGCCGCCCCTCTCGCATTCGAATGCACTTTCCGTCTCGGTGATCGTCCCCGTATACAACGGGGCCGCCACCCTGCGCGAGACGCTCCACGCGCTGCGTGCCTCCGCAGTGCAGCCGGATCGGATCATCGTGGTGGACGACGGCTCCACCGACGCCAGCGCCCAGATCGCGGCCGATTTCGGAGTTACTCTCCTCTCAACGCAAGGGCGCTGCGGGCCAGCGGTCGCTCGCGGTCTTGGCGCCGAGGAGGCAACCGGCGAGGTGCTTCTCTTCCTCGACGCCGATGTCTCTATCCACCCCGGCACGGCCGAGAGGGAGGGCACGATTGCCCGAATCGTTCGCGTCCTCACGGAACGTCCCGACGTGGACGCGGTCTTCGGTTCCTACGACACGCAGCCCACCGCGCCCAACTTTGTCTCCCAATGGAAGAACCTCACCCATCACTTTGTTCACCAGCACGGTGCGGCCGATGCACAAACCTTCTGGGCGGGGTGCGGAGCCATTCGCAGGGAGGTCTTCCAGTGGATCGGCGGTTTTGATCACCGCTACCGCGGAGCCACCATCGAAGACATTGAACTCGGCTACCGCCTTCGCCAGCATGGGTTTCGCGTGCTGCTCGATCCGGCGATCCTCTGCACCCACGCCAAGCGCTGGACCGCGTGGAGCGCGTGGAAAACGGATCTGCTCTATCGAGGCATCCCCTGGACCCGGCTCATTCTGCGCACCGGAATCGTTCCCAACGATCTGAATGTCTCCGTCGCCCAGCGCATCAGCACCGCGCTGGCCTGGCTGATGGTGCTGGCTTTCGCCTTCGCCGCCGTCCGGCTGCCCGTTGCCAGCCTGGTGGGGATGCTCCTCTTCGTGCTGGTTCTGTCGCACGCCTGGTGGATGGAACCTCCCGCGGCCGGTGCGAAAATATTGCGGTGGCTGGGTCCGTTTTTTGCCGTCGCGGTGGCGCTTGGGCTTGCGATTGCGAACGGCCTGGTGTTGTTCGCCGTCTGCCTTGCGTTGGGCGTTTTGCTTGCCGTGTTCTTCCGCCGCCGACCGGAGAACCGGCGCTCCCGGCGCGAGGATTTTTGCTATTCCGCTTATTTCGGCGTGCTGCTGGCGGCGCTGATTCTGGATTTGCCGCGCGAGCCGGAGATTCTGTTCGCGGCCCTGCTGGCCCTGCTGCTTCTCGGGATCAACCAGGCGTACTATGCCTTTCTGGCCAGAGAGCGCGGCGTCGCTTTCCTGATGGCGGCGCTGCCCTTCCAGTTTCTCTATCACTTCACGAACGGAATCTCTCTGTTTGCGGGGGCGGCGATCGCTTTCCGTGAGAGGCGCGATCACACTGCCTCCCGGAGCCTTTCCGTGCCTGCCATTGTGAATCCCGAACCCGCCGCCGACTCCCTGGAAGAACCCGCACTTTCCCGCCGCATCGGCGGCGACTAGCCCCGCTGAGCTCCGCCCGACGCTTTTGCTGGCTGCATTGCACGCATCGCCTCAGGCGCTTTCCGCCGCTCGCAATCCTTGGATGAATGGCCAATGCCGGAGCGCCCCCGCCCTGTGTTACCCTTGCACAATTGCCCGTTCACTGGCGGATTCGAACTATGATCGCTACACCCTCGCCCGATGCCGCGGAAAATGCGCCCTCTTCTTCCCCGTCGCCCAACCGGTGGGACCGGATCGCCACGGGGGCGGATTTTCAGGCGCTCCTGCGCGCCAAGACCCGCTTCATTGTCGCCGCAACCATTTTTTTTCTTGCCTACTACTTCGCCCTGCCGATCCTTTCGGGCTATGTTCCCGGCCTGATGAGCCGCAAGGTGATCGGCCAGTTCAGCCTCGCCTATGTGTTCGCGCTCTCCCAGTTCCCGATGGCATGGTTCGTGGCGGCGCTCTATCTGCGGGCCTCCTCCCGCTTTGACCGTGACGCCGCCGCCGTGCTCGCCCGGCACAAGACCGGCCCCAACACTTCCGTGGAGAACTCCGCCCAATGACCGCCATCCTGATGACGCTCGGCTTTATCGTGGCCACCCTCGGCATCACGGCGTGGGCTTCCCGAAAGTCCAGCGGCGCCGCCGGGTTCTTCGCCGCCGGGCGCAACATTACCGCCTGGCAGAACGGCCTTGCCGTCGCGGGCGACTATATGAGCGCGGCTTCGTTCCTTGGGATCACCGGCCTGATCGCCTACTACGGATATGACGGCTTCATGTATTCGGTGGGCTTTCTGGTGGCATACCTCACGGTGCTTCTCATCGTGGCCGAACCCCTGCGCAATTCGGGCAAGTACACCATGGCCGACGTGCTCGCATACCGTCTGCGCCCCCGCCCGGTGCGCGCGATGGCCGCACTCAGCACGCTCACCATCAGCGGCTTTTACATGATTGCCCAGATGGTGGGGGCGGGTGCGATGGTGAGCCTGCTGATGAAAGATATCGGTGTCAATTACACCCTCTCTGTGTCGCTGGTGGGTGCGCTGATGATCGTCTATGTCGTGTTTGGCGGCATGCTGGCCACCACCTGGGTGCAGATCGTCAAAGCGGTTCTGCTGATGGCCGGCGTGATCCTGCTCACCGCGCTGGTGCTTGCGGGATATGGGTACAACTTCGGCGCGTTCTTCGATGCCGCCACCCGCGTGGGCTATACGGAAAACGGCGTCCCGGTGGTTCGGGATTTCCTGCAGCCGGGCCTTTACTACAAGCCGCCGTATGGGCCGCTCAATCTGATTTCGCTTTCGCTCGCGCTCATCCTCGGCACGGCCGGGCTGCCGCATATTCTGGTGCGCTTTTACACCGTCCCCGATGCCCCCACCGCGCGCAAGAGCGTGGTTTGGGCGATGGGGATCATCGGGGTCTTCTATGTGCTCACCACCTTCCTCGGGATGGGCGCCGCCCTCCTGGTGGGCCGGGACTTCATCGCCGCGAACGGTGGGATCAATATGAGCGCTCCGCTGCTCGCCTTCCGCCTGGGCGGAGATCTATTCCTGGCTTTCATCGCCGCCGTCACATTCGCTACGATTCTGGCCGTGGTGGCCGGGCTCACGATCAGCGCCTCCACCTCCGTTGCCCATGACTTCTATACGAACGTGCTCCGCTCCGGCAAGCCCACCTACCCGAAGGAGGAAATTTTCGTTGCCCGCATCACCGCCGTCGCACTTGGCGTCGGTGCGGTGGGCGTGGCCATTCTCGTTGGACCCACCGCCAATGTGGCGTTCCTGGTGGGGCTGGCGTTCGCCGTGGCCGCATCCGCCAATCTGCCCGTAATTCTTCTATCGCTTTTCTGGAAACGGTTTCACACCGGGGGCGCGGTTTGCGGCATGGCGGTGGGACTCCTCAGCAGCATCGGGTTGATCGCGCTGAGCCCCAGCTTTATGGGCGCGGACGCCGTTTTTCCGCTGGAAAACCCCGGCATCGTGAGTATTCCGGCCGGTTTCCTGGCGGCGGTGCTTGGAACCCTGGCGTTCCGCGATCCGCAGTCCGAAGAAAAATACACGGAACTCCTCGTGCGCGCCAACACCGGGCTGGGGGCGGAGAAGGCGACGACGCACTGAACGCGCCTTCGCGGGCCGGCTATTCCGCCAACCCGGCAACGCTTTCCGGTGCCGCGGCTCTCTCTTCCGATGGCAGTTTCAGCAGAAGCGTGAGCGCCGCGCTCAGCAGATAGAGCACCGCGAAGATCCACATCACTCCCCCGACCCCGAAGCGCGGAAGAAACAAGCCCGCAATGGCGGGGCCCACCCAGACGCTGGCTCCCGCGCCCAGATTGAGGATCGACATCGCCGCGCCCCGCTGCTCCGGCGCGAGCGACGGCATCAGCGCGGAAAGCGGCACGTAGCCCGCGAGCGTCGCTCCATAGAAGGCGGCCGCCAGAATGCAGAGCGGGTAGTGCGCGCCAAACCATTCCGGCGTGTAGTACAGCGCCAGCGTAGTGACGGCGGATCCCACGCCCCCGCAGAGCGCCACCGTGCGCCGCCAACCGAGCCGGTCTCCGATGAAGCCGAACAGCAGGTTCCACACGATGTTGCTCAGGAACATGGCGCTGAGCAGCCGCAGCCATTGCGCGAGTTCGAAGCCGACGGTCTCCGTGAAGTAAAGCGGAAGGAACACGAGGAATCCGAATTGCGGCGCGGTGTTGATCATGCGCACGATGCCGCCCACGCCAATCTTCGGCCGCTTCCACGCAATGGTGACGCTCGAGAGCAGCGTGCGGATCACGGGCACTCCCGCGGGCGCGAGAGGCCGCAGGCCCGTCGGCTCCCGCGTGCCCAGAATCGCCACCAGCCCGCCCGCGAGCACCAGCGCCAGCGAAAGCCAGAGTGTCGCGTAGGAGCCGATCACCGGCACGGTGAAACTCGCCAGCAGAGATCCGAGCGTGGGCAGCCCTCCGGTGAAGGCGAACCAGAACCAGCCCACGGCGGTCCCCAACTGCCGCGCTGGGGTTGCCGCCGCAATCCATACGAGGAATCCAAACGAAAAGAGCGGGTACCCAAACCCGCGGAGGGCGTATGTCGCCGCGATGCTCCAGTAGTCCGTGCGGGCGATGCCGATGAGCAGGAACGCCACCTCAAAGACGGCCCAGATCGCGAGGCCCAGGCACATCACGCGCCGGGGGCCCCAAAGGTCGCACAGCGCGCCGGAGAACCACGCGGCAATGGCGGCCGTCACCCCGTACACCGTGAAGATCAGCGCCACTCCCGCTTGCGAAATGCCATGCTGCACGAGGTAGGGCGAGAGATAACCCGATTCCACGCCGTCGCCGATCATGAACAACAACAGCCCCAGATAGCCCCATGCGAGCGGGGGGTACATGCCGAGCTTGCCGATGAATCGTGACATATTTCCTCGTTGAGATGGCTACCGCTTTAGCACCTGCGACGCGTTCCCGCCGGGGGCTTCGCCGAACGCGACGCCGAGTTCGCCGATATTGGCAAGAATCAGATCGGGCCGCGGTTGGAACGCCGCGGCCTCCTCGCGCGTGGCTTCCCCGGAGAGCACAAGCACGGAGACCGCGCCGGCGCGATGCGCCAGCACGACGTCCGTGTAAAGCCGGTCCCCCACCATCGCAATTTCTTTCATCGCGATGCCATGCTTCCGGGCGATCCCCGCCAGAATCCCAGGGTCGGGCTTTCCGAGCACCACCGGCGTTCGCCCGGTGGCGGCGTTCAGGGCCGCGCAGATCGCGCCGCAATCGACCAGCACGGTCGGTTCATCCGTGGGGCACACCAGATCCGGATGCGTCGCGATGTAGGGAAGCCCGCGTGAAATCCACCAGGCGGCCCGGCAGAGGCGCGCATAGTCGAGGGTGGTGTCGAATCCGACGACCACGGCCTGCGGCGATTCGAAGTCGATCGAAAACCCCTCCCGCTCGAATTGCTCGCGGAGGGATGGCGTTCCCAGCAGAGCGATGCGCGTGGCGTCCGGCAGGTGCAGCCGAAGATGGTCAATCGTGGCGTCGGCCGCGGTATAAATTTCTTCCGTGCCCGCGGGAATGCCCATCCCGCGCATCCGCCGCACGTAGTCGCTCTTGCTGTGCGAGGTATTGTTCGTGAGAAAGGTGTGGCCGATCCCAGCCCGCCGCAATCGTTCCAGGCAATCCAGCGTCCAGGGGAACAGCGTGGCGCCTTTGTAGACCGTGCCGTCCAGGTCCAGGACGATATGCCGCACGCCCGCCAGCGCCTTCATTGCGCGACGCCTGTCTTCGCGGCCATTCCCGCAATCGCCTTGTCGAGATTCCCGGTTCGGCGGGCGAGGTCGAGCACGGTATAGCGCCGGCGAATGTGATACGCCTTGCGGCAACTGAGCGCGAGCCTTTCCGGGGAGATGCCAATCTCGCGGCTGCAAGTGGGCGCGCCCGCGGCGGCAAGCATATCGCGAAGGGTGGGGTACGGCAGCAACTGCGCCCGAAGCCGCTCCTCCAGCGCGGGCCCGGCGGCCTTCAGCAGGGTGAGTTCCGTTCGCAGTTCGTCGCGCGACGGATGCTTCGCGAGGCTTTCCTCATGCGCCTTCCTCGCGAGTTCCTCCAGGGGAAACAGCCCCTCAATTTCGCTTGCGATCCGAGCCGCATCGGGCCAGGCTTCCACCGCTTCCTCCACGGCGAAGTCGCGGAGCGGCAGGGCAAGCAGAGCCTCATAAAGCGCCGTCGACGCCAGCGATCCAATCCCCACTTTGAATCCGTGCGAAGGGGCCACTCCGTGGTGCGTGTGGTGCTCCATATCCCACAGATGGCTGAACTGGTGCTCCGCGCCCGACGCCGGCCGGCTGGAACGCGCCGCCTGCATCGCGAAGCCCGTCATCAGCAATCCGGTGACGAGCCCTTCCACCGCTTCGGGGTCGCGGCGCGCGATGCCTTCCGGGTTGGCGCACCACTGCCGCAGACGCTGCTGCACGGTGTCCCAGACGGCCGGGTTCACCTTCTCCGCGCCCGCGGCATCCGCCGCCAGCCAGTCGGCGCCGGCCGGAATCTTCGCCACCAGATCCGCATAGCCCGAAGCGTTCATCCCCTCGGGCGCGGCCCCGATCACGTCAAGGTCTGCAATCACCGCCTGCGCTGCGGGGCAATCAAAGGTCTGCTTTGACCCCTCGAAGGTGATCGACGCGCCGAAGGCCGTGTACCCATCCATGGAAGCGGCCGTCGCCACCGTGATATACGGCCGGCCCAACTGGTGTGCCGCCAGCTTCGTGAGGTCGCCGATCGTACCGGAGCCCACCGCCACGGGCACGGCATCGGTCTTGGCGAGCGCTTCGCGCACACGGTTGACATAGCTGTATTCCGCCGGCACAGGCACGCCCGCCGCCGGGCCATCCAGGATCAGCGGAGCGGCGATTGCCTGCCCCGCGGCGCGCAGCGAATCGGCGACGTCTCGGCCGGCCACGGCAAGCGTATTCTCATCGGCGACGATCATGGCCGGCACGCTCCCATAGAGGCTGGCGAATACTTCCGCGGTCTCGCGCCGAGCGCCCTTGCCCAGCCGAAGGTGTTTGGTTTCGCGCGCCGCCGCCAGTGCCGCGCGCAGCAGGCTGTCGCCCGAGGGTCTCGATCTATTCATGGCTTTTTCTGGGCATTCATGGTTTTTGCCGGTAATACTCGCGGATGGCTTTCATCACGACGTCGGGATAATCGGTGGCGAAACTGGCAACGCCGAGATCCATCAGATGCTGGAACAGCTTTGGATCCTTGTTCATCATCGGAAGCGCCTGAAAGAGGATGCCGTGGGACCGCAACTCTTCCCCCGTGGCGATCAGAAAGCGGTCGCTGGGAACTACGCCCTCCGGGCCGACGCGGATGTGAATCTGCAATTGCGAGATATCCGCGAATCCGGTCTTGCGCAGCGCGGCCAGCCTTGCGGCAAGCTCTTCCTCCGTGCCGCCCATCCAGTGCAGCGTCGCCGAGGTCGGCGCAAGCCGCTTCCATTCGCGAATGATTGCGTAATCCGTGCTTGCCAGGATGAGCTGCTTGTGGACCGCGCGGCTTTCCTGGGCGAGTTGCGCGAGGTCCACGTTCTTGATGTCGATGTACAAGCGGCGCTCCGGATGCCGTGCCAGAACCCGGTAGACATCCGTCATTCTGGCGATTCGCTGCTTCGCGAACTCCGGCCCTTTCCAGGAGCCGATGTCGAGCGCGCTCACTTGCTTCCACGTCAGATCCTGGATCCCTTTGGCCTGCGTCGCGGCGTCCGCCTTCGGCAGAATCCGCTTGAAATTATTGTCGTGAAACGCGACGATCACGCCGTCCGAAGTCGTTCGCAAATCGGCCTCCGGGACGGTCCGCAAGCTCCAGGCGATGTCGAATGCCTCCATCGAATTTTCCGGCGACAGAACCCCGGCCCCGCGATGGCTCTGAACCGTGAACTCTTTGAGCGGGATGTGGTCTCTCACGTTCCAGAGAGGCTTCTCCG
>JBDIBK010000138.1:0-10225 GCA_039812845.1 Bryobacterales bacterium | reverse complement strand
TCGCGCAGGGAGTTGCCTTCCGTTCCGTCCACCACCAGGCCGTCGCCGGCCACGAGTTCGCGAAGCGCCGCCGCATTGCCCACGACGACGGGAGCGCCGCACTGCATTGCCTCCAGCACGGGCAGGCCGAAGCCCTCGTACTCGGAAGGGTACACCATCGCGAGCGCACCGGAATAGAGGGCCGGCAGCGCGGCATCCGGAACCGCGCCGAGATACTCTAGCCCCTTCTCTTCCGGGGGCGGCACGAAATCTTCCCGGCGGCGGCCGGCAATCTTCAGCGGGATGCCGGTGGCCGCAAAAACGGGCCGCCAGGCCTCCACCAGCGCGGAGATGTTCTTGCGCGGTTCGAGCGTGCCCACGAAGAGGAAGTATGGCTGGGCGCGGGGCGGCAGCGCCACGGGACGAAAGCGCTCGCCGGCTGCGAGCGGGATGGCATGCACCCGGCCGGGAGGGAGACGAAAACGTGCGATGATCTCCGACCGCATGGCGTTGCTGACGGCGATCACCTGATCGGCGAGCCCCAGGCGCAGCATCCAAGGGGTGCGGCGGCGAATCCGCTGCGCCATCGGCTGCCAATTCGGGGATGCCCAGGGCGATAGGTCATGAATCGTCAGTACGGCGGGAACGCAATGCCGCAGCGGAACCGCGAAATCGGTTCCGTGGAAAACGGTGGCATTCAGACGGCGGCAGAGCCGGGGCAGCCCGATGAGCCACCAGCGGCGATCCCAACCCCGCGGGGTCTCCGCATGAACGCGGACGCAGGCCTCCCGAAGGGGCACGGGGCGATCGATAGGGCGGTCCATCGCTAAGTGAACCTCGTCCTCCGGATTCTGGGCCGCCAGCGCGATCGAAAGCTCTTCCACGTAACGGCGGATGCCGCCGGTTGCCACGGTCAGCGGAGCGCCATCGAGCAGAATCCGCATTCCAGTCTGGCCGAGGCTTTCCCGCCGCGTTTGTCCCATTTTCATTGGCCGGCGTTACTTGTACTGAAATTCCCAATCGTAGGCAATTTGCGGGTGGTTGTAGGCGACTCGTCCCTCGTCCTTGGGGTTGTACGTGCGATCCGTTACATATACGAGCATGGAGGGCTTGCCGCCGATCACCTTGTAACCATGGCCGACACCGGGCGGAATCTGGATCTTCCAGGGCCGCAGTTCTCCGGCGTAGATCGTATTCTTGCGGCCGAAGGTGGGGGAACCCTTCCGCAAATCGACCAGCGCGACTTGAAGCATGCCGTGGGCGGGCACCCAACAATCGGTTTGCTCCAGGTGGTAGTGGAACGCCTTGACGATTCCGGGATAATTGCAGGCGGCGGAAACCTGGGTGGTTTCGGGGGGAAAGCCGGAGACGAGGCTCTGGCCGCCGCGCATCACCTCAAGGAAATAGCCCCGGTCGTCCGGCCACAGCGCGTACGGCTCGATGCGGACGCCCTGGATGAGCTTCGCGGAATCCGGGGAGAGGATGACATCGCCGATCCCGAATTCGCATTGAGGATATTCGAGGTTCAAGGAAGAGTTGGACGCAATTGAATTCATCGGTTAACTACTCTCCGCCTTCTATTGCGCGATGCCGCGCCTGGATTTGTCAATATGCCGCACGCGGCAGCAATGCACACCCACCGCTATTGGGCTTCCTCTTCGTTCTTTGCCTCGTCGTCGGCCGATTCCCGAGGCGCCAGTCTTTCGATTAGCACCTTGGCGATGCGGTTACGGTCCATTTCGAGAATTGTGAAGCGGAGACCTTCGTATTCCGTCACGTCGGATTCGTTCGGGATGTCCTCAAAGCGGTCGAGGAGGAAGCCCGCCAGGGTCTCAAAGCCCGCATCGGTGGGAAGACCGATGGAATACTGATTGGCGAGATCGCGAATCGGGATGGTACCTTCGACCGTGAAGGAGGGGCTTTCGAGCTTCGGGCGGGCCACGCGCTGGTCGTGTTCGTCCTGAATTTCGCCGACGATCTGTTCGAGCGCATCCTCTACCGTCACGAGGCCCACGATGAGGCCAAACTCATCCACCACCATGGCCATCTGCACACGCCCGTCGAGAAACTCCGTGAGCAGTTCGTTCACCGGTTTGCTCTCCGGCGCCACGAGGTGACGGCGCAGAAGGTGCCGCAGTTTGAACGGCGGAGCGGGCCGCTTGCCCCGGTTCGCGGCGCGCCGGGTATCCCAGACGCGGAGCAGATCCTTGAAGTGAAAAATGCCGATAATGTTGCGCGGCTCGTCCTCATAGACGGGGATGCGGGAATATTGGCTGCTGACGACGCAATCGAGGACCTGGCTGAGCTTCGCGTCCACGGGCAGGGAGACGACATCGTTCCAGGGCACCATGATCTCGCGGGCCGCGAGGTCCTGCAGATCGAGCGTCTGGTGAATCACGCGTTCTTCGAAATCGCCATAGTGCTCACTCATCTTGCCGGCGGTGGCGATATATTTCAGCTCTTCGATGGAATGCGCGCCGCCCCCCGCGCCGGAGCGCACGCCGAGCAGGCGGCTCAGCCGCGTGGAAGAGGTCTCAATCAGCCAGACAAACGGCTCAACGAGACGGTAGAAGACGAGCAGCACGGGCGCCACGAGCGTTGCGAAGCGGGCGCTGTTCTCAATGGCGACATTCTTGGGGACCACTTCGCCGATGACCACCGTCACAAAAGTCATTAGGGAAAAGGTGAGGGCGAGGGCGACGCCATGCAGCGCCCATTCCGTGGCGGGCGTTACGAGCGGCCCGGCCAGGCTCATGAGGGCGGCAAAGATCGTCTCTTCCCCGGCCCAGCCGATCCCGAGGCTCGCCAGCGTGACGCCCACCTGCACCACGGAGAGCAGGCGCTCCGTGTTGGCAAGCAGGCTGAGGGCGGCGGTTGCGCCGACGTTGCCTTCCGCCGCCATTTCCTTTAAGCGGGAGCGGCGCACGGAGAGGAGCGCCACTTCCGACGCCGCGAAAAACGCGTTCACCGCAACGAGAAAGAAAAGAAAAGAAAAACGGTAACCGTAGTTGGCGTCCATGAGGATGGGGTTAGCGGCCGACGGCACTTTCCGGCAACCGGCCGGGGCGGTGCCCGGCGATGTGCCACAATTCGAGTGTGTCCAGGTCGAACCTATTTGAGCGGTCTATTAAATATATCAATTTCTTTATCCTGGCCCTGCTGCTTGGCGTGCTGGGGCTGGTCGGCTGGTATGGGTGGCGCACGCTGCCGACGGTGAACGGAAGCGTGGAAGCGCCCATCGCCGCCGCGGGAAAGATTCTTCGAGACGCACTTGGCACACCGCACATCGCGGCCGCGTCTCTCGACGATGCCATTTTCCTGCAGGGCTACGCCACCGCGCAGGACCGCCTCTGGCAGATGGACGCGATGCGGCGATCCACGGCGGGGGAACTCGCGGAGATTGCGGGCAAGGCGCTGCTCCCCCTCGACGTCCAAGCACGGCGCATCGGCTACGCGCGGACGGCGAGGGTGCAGGCGGAGCGGCTGCGCCCCGAGGATCGCGCCGTGCTGGCGGCTTACGCCCGCGGGGTGAATTTTTTTATCGACACGCACCGCGACAAGCTGCCGCCCGAGTTCGCGATCCTGGGCTACGAACCCCGGCCGTGGAGCATTGCGGATTCGCTCCTGGTGGGGCTCCGCATGGCGGCGGAACTCACGACCACGTGGGAAATGGACCTCAACAAGGAACGCATGGCGCGGGAAGTGGCCGCAACGTTCCCGGAGATGGGCGAAGCGCAGTTGCGCGCGCTGGTGGATGGTCTGTTTCCGACGCGGGCGGGGAATGAAGTGCTGGCCGGATCGAATGCCTGGGTGCTGTCGGGCGCGCGGACGGAATCCGGAAAGCCGCTGCTGGCCAACGACACGCACCTTGGGGTGCAGTTCCCCTCCGCCTGGACGATGGTCCACCTGAAAGCGCCGATGCCGGACGGGGCTTCGCTCGATGTCGCGGGCTTCACCCTGCCGGGGATTCCGGCGGTGATTATCGGACACAACCGCCGCATCGCCTGGGGCGTCACCAGCCTGGGCGCGGATGTGCAGGACCTCTACGAAGAGCGCATGGACCTGAACGCGGGGGTGTATCAGTTCGGCGCGGAGGTTCGGCACGCAAACCGGATCATCGAGGGGATTCGCGTGAAGGGCGAGCCGGACGTGCGGCTGAACGTATTCGTCACGCAGCACGGGCCGCTGATCGCGCAGGCCGGGGAAGCGCCGTATAACCGCAATCTGGCGCTGCAATGGACGGCGCTGGACCCCGATTTCCCTTCCTTCCCGTTTGTGGAGCTTGGCCTCGCCCAGGACTGGACGGCCTTTCGCAAGGCGCTGTCGCGCTTCAACGGACCGGGGCAGAACTTCGTCTACGCGGATGTCGACGGGAATATCGGGTTCCAGGTGGCCGCACGCCTCCCCCGGCGGGCGCAGGCACCGGGAGACCTGCCGCTCCCCGGCTACACCGGCCAGCACGAGTGGCAAGGCTATGTGCCGTTCGAGGAACTGCCGTCGATCTACAATCCGCCGTCGGGGCGCATCGTTACCGCCAACCAGAACCCTTTTCCGCCGGGCTTTGCCGATGCGGGCGCTGGCCACTTCTCCGACCCCCACCGGGCAAACCAGATTCTCGCCCGCATCGATTCCAAACCCAAGTGGAAGGCCGCCGGAATGCTGGAGATCCAGAAGGACGTTTACAGCCCGTATTACGCCTTTCTCGCCCGCCAGGTGGTGAGTGCGGCCGACCGGAAGAAGCCGACAGCCGGCATGGTGGCCGATGCGGTGGACGTGCTTCGCAACTGGAACGGGCAGGCGGAACTCGATGCGACGGGCGCGACCGTCGCCCGGCTCTTTTCGATCGGCCTGCGCGCCGCCATACTGAAGCGCCTGGCTCCGAAGTGGGAACAGGCGGATATCGGGATGGACGATGCCGTGGTGGAGCGCATCCTCCGCACGCGGGACCCGCTCTATGCGAAGGACTACGACGCCTGGCTGCTGGAAGTGCTCGGCAAGGTATTGGAGGATCATCGCCCCAACCTGGGAAGCACCCTCGCCAATTGGAAGTACCGCGAAATCATGCGATGGAACGTGGACCATCCCGTCTTTTCCCGGCTGCCGCTGATCGGCCGCTATTTCAATATCGGCCGCTATCCGATGAGCGGTTCCCCAAGCTCCCCGAAGCAAGTGGGGCCGGCCAGCGGACCTTCCCAGCGCTTTGTCGCCGATCTCGCCAACTGGGATGCAAGCTTTGCGAACATCCTGGCGGGGGCTTCCGGGCATCCGCTCTCCAGCCATTACAAGGACCAATGGAAGCCCTTCTATTACGGCACCAGTTTTCCCTTCCCCTTTGAGAAACTGGAGGCCGAAGACATTCTGGAGTTCCGGCCGGCAAAGTAAGGGCGGGGCTTCCCGGCGAAGGCGGGGCGGGCCAAGGCCCCAGGCCGCTACCGCCCAAGGACGTTGACACCCCCCGGCACGTTCGTTAGCCTGAGAACGCACTATGGGACTCAAGCAATTGCCCAGGATATTGATGGTGGCGTCCGAAGCCGCGCCGTATGCGAAATCCGGCGGCCTGGCCGATGTTCTGGGGGCGCTTCCCGCGGCACTGGCGGAGCGGGGCGTCGAGGTGGCCGTGCTGCTGCCGCGCTATCAATCGATTCCGCGCGAACAATTGCGCCGCGTCTATGACGATTTCCCGGTCATTCTCGGCCGGGACGTTTATCATGGCGAGATTTATCTGCACGAGCAGCGGGGCGTGCGCTTCTACTTTCTGGATATTCCCGCATTCTATAACCGCCGGGGCCTTTATTTTGAGGACGGAAAGGACTATCCGGACAACTTCCTTCGCTTTGCCGCGCTGAATGTGGCGGGGTGCGAGGCCATCCGACGCCTCTTCCGCGCCGATATCCTGCATTGCCACGACTGGCAGGCCGGGCTCATCCCGTATTATCTGCGGGAGCGCTATGCGGTGGACCCCACGTTTGGGGGCGTGAAGACGGTATTCACGATTCACAATCTGGCGTATCAGGGCATTTTCGGACGGGATGCGCTTCCGCGGATCGGCTTCAGCGATGCCGCCTTCACCAGCGGGGATCTCGAATTTTACGGCAATATCAGCTATCTCAAAGCGGGAGTCGCGTTTGCCGACGCGATCACCACGGTGAGCCCCACGTACGCGCGGGAGATCCAGACGCCCGAATCGGGCTGGGGCGTGGACGGGCTGCTCCGTGCCCGCGCCGATCATCTCCATGGCATTCTCAACGGCGCGGACTACACGATCTGGGATCCCGCCACCGACGCGCACATTGCGGCCCCCTACGACGCCCGGAAACTGGATGGGAAAGCGGCTTGCCGGGTGGATTTGCTGCGAACGGTTGGCCTCGACCCCGACGCGCTGAACGGTTCGGCGGTGGTGGGAATTGTGGCGCGGCTTTCTTCGCAGAAAGGCTTCGACCTGGTGGCGGCGGTCGCGGACGAGATGATGAACGAGAAACTGGCTCTGGTGGTGCTGGGCGCGGGCGAACGCCACTATGAAGAGCTGTTTCATAACCTGGCGGAACGGCACCCAGGACAGGTTGCCTTCCGCAATGGCTATGACGAAGCGCTTGCGCACAAGATCGAAGCGGGCGCGGATCTGTTCCTGATGCCCAGCCAGTATGAGCCCTGCGGCCTGAACCAGATCTACAGCCTGCGCTACGGAACGGTTCCTATCGTGCGGGCGGTGGGCGGCCTGGACGACACGGTGAGCGAAGAAACCGGCTTCAAATTTGCCGGGTATTCCGGCCAGGAAATGCTTGCGGCCGTGCGGGAGGCCCTGAGCGCGTTCGGGAACAAGAAGGCCTGGAGGAAGCGGATGCTCGCAGGGATGAAGCAGGATTTTTCCTGGCCCGCGTCCGCCGCGCACATGCTCGAATTGTACGAGTCGCTGTAGCACTGAAATTCCTGGGACACTGAAAGTCTTGGGGCGCTGAAACTTTTGGGCGGAATCTGAATCTGTAAGATTGTGACCTTGGGGGAATGAATGGCAGGAACGAATACCCTTACCTTTACCGACACGAACTTCGATACGGAAGTGCTGAACGCGGAAGTGCCCGTCCTGGTGGACTTTTGGGCGGAATGGTGCGGGCCGTGCCGCATGATGGGTCCAACGATTGACGCGCTGGCCACCGATTTCGCCGGAAAGGCGAAAGTAGGCAAGGTGGATGTGGATTCCAACATCAACACCGCCGGCCGCTACCAGATCCGCGGGATTCCGACGCTGCTGCTGTTCAAGGGCGGCAAGGTTGTGGACCAGAAAGTGGGCGCGATTCCCAGGTCCGAAGTGGAATCGATGCTGAACGCGCACGTGTAAGCTGATTTCCATCGACTGAAACCGGCAGGGAGAGGCTACGCACCTCTCCCTGTTTTTGTTTTTGGGCACGCCGCGCACATGGCATCGCCGCCGTGCGCCAGGAGCGCGGCTGCGAGCGGAAGCCTCCCCATGCGCACTTCAGGTTCGATACGCTATTCGAAGCCCATTCGAGGCTTGGGAGGCGTGCCGTGAACCGACGATCTATTCTGAAGACCGCACTTGGGGCGGGAATCGCAGTGGAATCCGGAGCGGCACCGGCTTTCCTTGCGGGCCAACGCCCGGGCGCCTCCCGCCCGAACATCCTGTTCCTGATGGACGATCAGCATCGGGGCGACTGCACCCACGCGGACGGGAACGCCGCCATCCACACGCCCAATATTGATCGCATCGGCGCGGAGGGCGTTCGCTTTCGGCGCGCTTATTCCTGCACACCCACCTGCACACCGGCGCGCAGCGGCCTGCTCACGGGCCTCTCCCCCTGGAATCACGGGATGCTGCACATGGTGGCGATGGGCGAGCACTATCCGTTCACCAAGCCGCAAGCGATGCGGGATGCCGGATATTTCACGACCGGCATCGGCAAGATGCACTACCATCCGCAGCGCAATACACATGGCTACCACCAAGTGTTTCTGGACGAATCCGGCCGCATCCAGAATCCGGAGTTCCGCAGCGACTACCGTGCGTGGTTCTGGAGCGAAGCGCCGACGCTCAATCCGGATGCCACCGGTATCGGCTGGAACGACTATCCGGCCCGCCCATACGCGCTGCCGGAAAATCTGCACCCGACCCATTGGACCGGGCAGACGGCGGTGAATTTCCTGAACAGCTACAACCGCGCCGAACCGTTCTTCCTGAAGGTCTCGTTCGCGCGGCCGCACAGCCCTTACGACCCGCCGGAACGCCTCTGGAAGAAGTATCGCGATGCACCGCTGCCGGAAGCCAGCGTGGGAGACTGGGCCGCAAAAAATGCGCCGCGCAACTCCGACCGGGACGACATCTGGCGCGGCGATCTGGGCAAGGCGCAGGTTCGCGAATCGCGACGGGGCTACTATGCCTCCGTCGAGTTTGTCGATGAGCAGGTGGGCCGCATCCTTGAAGCGCTGGAGCGGCGGGGCTGGCTGGAGAATACGCTGATCGTCTTCACCTCCGACCACGGGGACATGACGGGCGACCACCATCTGTGGAGGAAATCGTATCCCTACGAGGCATCGGCAAGGATCCCGATGGCGATGCGCTGGCCGGAAGGGCTGGTTTCCGCCCGCCGGGGGCAAGTGCGTTCGGAAACCGTGGAACTGCGGGACCTTCTGCCCACCTTCCTTGATGCCGCGGGGGCACCGACGAGCCGGCCACTGGACGGCGCGAGCCTGCTTGGGCTCTTCCGCAAAAACGCGCCGGCGTGGCGGGAATATCTCGACCTGGAACACGGCGTCTGCTACAGCCCGGAGAATAACTGGACTGGCCTCACGGACGGACGCATGAAGTACATCTTCCACGCCTATCACGGGAACGAGCAGCTATTCGACCTGACGGCGGACCCGCACGAACTGCACGACCTCTCCGGCGATCCGAAGCATGAAGCGGCATTGCGCACCTGGCGAGAACGGATGGTGCGGCACCTGGAGATTCGGGGAGACGACTGGGTGAAGGGCGGCAAGCTGCAAATTCGCCAGAAGCCGATTCCCAGATCACCGAACTTTCCGCTCTCCGGTGTATGACACGGAGAGCCTTCGCTTCGCCTTTTCGCTAGGAACCGGAGCGGCGTTGGTTTTATGCTATGAACTTGCGCGCTCCGCGCTTCTTACGCGGCGCGATGGTCTACGCGGGATCTGTTTATCCAATGAAGAACCTTTCGATTCGATTGCTGTGGATTGGGATTGCCTTGCTCGGCGCTTATGCCTTCGGCGGAATTGCGCTGAACCGGGGCGAGAGCGTGGATTCGATCTGGCTGATTATCGCCGCGGTGTGCTTCTATCTGACCGGCTTTCGCTTCTACGCCAAATTCATCGCCACCAAGGTGATGATGCTCGACGATGCGCGGCCCACTCCGGCCGTGCGTTTGCGGGACGGCCACGACTTTGAACCCACGAACAAATGGATCGTCTTCGGGCATCACTTCGCCGCGATCGCTGGCCCCGGCCCTTTGGTGGGCCCCACGCTGGCGGCCCAGTTCGGCTACCTGCCGGGGACGCTCTGGGTGATTGTTGGCGCGGTGCTGGGCGGATGCGTGCAGGATTTCGTGATTCTGGTGGGCTCCATGCGGCGCGACGGCAAATCGCTGGGCCAGATGGCGAAGGAAGAGATCGGGAAGCTGGGCGGCTTCACGGCGCTGGTGACCGTGCTGCTGATCATGATTATTCTGCTCGCGGTGATCGCCCTGGTGGTGGTGAACGCGCTTAAGGATTCGCCCTGGGGCACGTTTACAATTGCCGCCACGATGCCCATCGCGATCTTCATGGGAATTTATCTTCGATTCCTGCGCCCCGGCCGGGTGCTCGAAGTATCCGTGATCGGCTTCGTCCTTGTGGTCCTCGCGATCTTTGGCGGCGAAGCCGTGGCGCACAGCAATACTTGGGCACCCTGGTTCACCTTCGGGGGGATGGCCCTGGCGTGGATGGTGATTGTCTACGGCTTTCTGGCCAGCGCCCTTCCGGTATGGCTGCTGCTGGCCCCCCGGGATTACCTATCCACGTTCGTGAAGCTGGGCGTGGTGATGCTGCTGGCGGTGGGCATTCTCTTCGTCCAGCCCGAGTTACAAATGCCGCCTCTCACGCGCTTCATCGACGGCACGGGGCCCATCTTCGCCGGGAAGATTTTTCCCTTCTGCTTTATCACCGTCGCGTGCGGCGCGGTGAGCGGTTTTCATGCGCTGATCTCCAGCGGCACGACGCCGAAGCTGATCGAGAAGGA
>JBDIBK010000137.1:0-10354 GCA_039812845.1 Bryobacterales bacterium | reverse complement strand
TTTTGACCGCCATGGCAATCTGCCAGACTCCGGCCCCGACGCAAAATCCGTACCCGACCCCCATTGAGCGCAGCGCGGACGTGATCCGCGTGGGGTTTACCGAGTTCGCCTCCATTCCCGCGGTTCCGGGGCAGCCGCAAGCGGCGCGGATGATGCTGCTGGTGGACGAGCCCGGAACCAAGCGCCTGTTCGTGAACGACATGGTGGGGCCGCTCTATTCGGTGAGCTACGACGGCAAGACGGTCACCCGGTATCTCGACCTGAACGCGCCCGAATGGGGATACGCGGTGGAATCCCGCGGCGGGGAGCGGGGCTTCCAGAGCTTCGCGTTTCATCCGCAGTTTAACGAGCGCGGGAAGCCGGGCTACGGCAAGTTCTACACCTATTCCGACACCAGCCAATTCGGCGGCGCCGATTTCGACACGCCCGGAAAGCAGCACTCGCACGATACCGTGCTGCTCGAATGGACAGCGAAGAATCCCGCCGCGGCCAAGTACGATGGGGGAAAGCCCAAACAGTTGATTCGCTGGAAACAGCCGTTCGGCAACCACAACGCCGGCCATGTGACGTTCAATCCGCTCTCGAAGCCCGGCGCGGCGGATTATGGGCTGCTTTATCTCGGCGCGGCGGATGGCGGCAGCGGCGGAGATCCGTTCGGCGCGGGCCAGAATCTCAAGTCCGGTTTCGGGAAGATCCTGCGCATTGACCCGTTGGGAAAGAACAGCCGGAACGGCCAATATGGCATTCCCGCCGGCAACCCCTTCGTTAAGAAGGCGGACGCCCTTGGCGAAATCTATGCTTACGGCATTCGCAATATCCAGCGGCTTTTCTGGGATTCGAAGACGGGCGCGATGTTCATGTCGGATATCGGCCAGAACGCGATCGAAGAGATCAGCCCGGTGAAGCCGGGAGCGAATCTGGGATGGAATATCTGGGAGGGAAGCCTCCGTTTCCATAGCAGGCAGGGCGCAATCCCCGGCAATGCGCGCGCGGACAAATCCATGCTCTACCCAGTGGCGGAATACGATCACGTGGACCCGCTGCTGCAAGGCAATGTGGCCATCATCGGCGGTTTCGTTTACCGGGATTCGGCCGTGCCGCAGTTGACGGGCAAGCTGGTGTTTGGCGATAACCCGAGCGGGGAGGTGTTCTACATCAGCGCGGACCGTCTGCCGGAAGGCGGCTCCGGCGCAATCCGCCGCGTGCTGCTCGAAGACAACGGGGAGGCGAAGACGTTCCTCGAAGTGATTCGGGCAAAGAACGCGCAACAGGGAGTGCGGCCGGCGAGCAGGGCGGACCTGCGGTTCGGCGTCGGGCCGCGGGGCAAACTTTTCCTGCTCAACAAGCACGACGGGACCATCCGTATGCTCGTACCCGGTGGGAGCAATCGCGCCTCCCGGTAACGCCGTTCGCCTTGAGGCGGGATGCGGCAGGCAGCGGAGGCAGTGCGCGGAAAAGATGCGAGGAAAATGCCTCTTATCTCGACGCACCAGCCCGCGCTTGGTAAAATGAATCCGTCGCCCTCTGGCCGCCCAATCGCGCGGCAACGGTTGATGCACCCATTCGACGAAGGAGAACAGCCCCTTGCGATATCCCGAACAACTCATCGCCCCCATGCGCGAAGACCTTACGCTGCACGGAGTGATTGAGACTCGCACCCCGGAAGCGGTGGACGAACTATTGTCTTCGGAGCCGGGCACCGTGCTCATGGTGATCAACTCGGTCTGCGGATGCGCGGCGGGCAAGGCACGGCCCGGGATTTTGCACTCGCTGCGGAGCCCGGTGAAGCCCGATAAGGTCGCCACCGTATTTGCGGGGGCAGATCTGGAAGCCGTGGAGCGCGTGCGGGAACTCCTCCCCGGCATTCCGCCGTCGTCGCCGTCGGTGGCCATCTTCAAGGCGGGCAAACCGGTCTTCATGATGCACCGGAGAGACATTGAAAACCGCAGCGCCCCCGAAATCTCGGCTCAGTTGAGCGCGGCTTACCAGCAGTACTGTGCCCCGGCGGAAACCGCCGTTTAGTGGCGCTAACCAGGCTAATGATGCTGTAATACCGGAAGATGGGGCCATGCCGCCCCCTCTTTCGGCGCCGGGGCTCCAAGCTGAATTGACCCTTGCCCGCACTTGTTCTCGCATAGGTCAATCAGAATGCCTTTACGCTGTTCGTTCACTCATTTTCTTCTTGCTGTCTTCCTCATAACTCTTCCAGCGTCCGCGCAGATCAGCGGGCCATACGCGCTTCGCTTCGGATCACAGGGCACCGAACAGATGCGCGACATGTGTGTGGATTCCACCGGCAGCTATATCATGGCGTTTACATTTGAGAACTCCGTGACCTTCGCCGGGGGAACGAACCCCTCCCAGACATTGACATCCAACGGAATGAGCGATTCCGGCCTGGTCCGCTATGACTTTATTGGCAATGTGCAGTGGGCGATGAGCTGGGGAAACGCATCGGCGGACGAATACCCACTGGCGATCGCCTGCTCGCCGGATCGCAGCACGTACGTGGCCGGGCGCTTCACGGGAACCTTCGATGCGAACCCGCGCTTCGGGGAGAGCCTCCTCACCAGCAACGGGGCGGGGGATGTGTATCTCATCAAGTTCGACGCCTCCGGCAATTTCGTCTGGGCGCGCAGTTTCGGCGGCACGATGGACGATGAGCCCGCGGCGCTGACACTCGACAAGAACGGCAATCCGCTGCTGACCATCCTGTATCAAAACACGCTGGACGCGAATCCGGACCCCAACAAGCTGGCTTTTCATCAATCGGCCGGCGGCAAGGATATTCTTTTCATTAAGCTCACCGCGGCGGGCCAGTACGAATACTCGCGATCCATCGGCGGCGTGCTGGACGACGGCGTGGACGGAGTTTCCACGATGTTCGACGCCGCGGGAAACCTCGTGATCGCGGGCACCTTCCGCGGCACGGCAGATCTCGATCCCGGTCCCGGACCGGCCGAGTTCACCAGCGCGGGGCTTAGCGACGTTTTTATTGCGCGTTTCACGCCGGCGGGAAACCTGATCACGGCCCGCCAGATTCTGGGCGTCTCCGCCGCGCGGCTTGCGCCACGCTCCCTCGGCCTTGACGATTCCGACAACATCTACATTGCGGGCAGCTTTGATGGCGAGATCGATGTGGACACCACTTCGGGCACCCGCATCTTGACCTCGCGCCAGAACACCACCGATATCTTCGTGGTGAGCTATACGCCGGGCGATGCCCATCGCTGGTCTTTCAATCTCGGCAGCCTCGGCGAAGAGCGGGCCACCGGCATCAGCGTGGACCGGAATGGAATCGTCACGGTCGCCGGAAGCTTTCAAGGGAGCATGGACTTGAATCCCGGCTCGGGCGTACAAAGCATTCTCGCCCGGGGTTCCGGCGGTGCCACGGATGGCTTCGCCGCGCGGTATCGCAGTGCGGATGGAAGCCTTGTCTGGGGCGTTTCCATGGGCACGGCATCGAACGGCCCCGCAAACCGGACCGCCGTCATGGCGAATGGGCTGGACACGATGGGGAATCTCATCGTCGCGGGCACGTTCTTTGGATCGGACATGGACGTGGATCCCGGCTCAAGCACGGTCCCGCTTTCGAGCGAGGGCGCTTCGGACTTGTTCTTGGTGGTCTACAACTGGGAAGGGGCGCTGCGCCGCCCGGATGCCGAGATTCAGAAGCCGGTGCTGCGCGCCAGCACGAATGCCGCTTCCTTCCTGCCGGGCGGCGTTGTGCCGGGAAGCCTCGCCACCATCTTCGGCCTGAACGTAACCACGCGTATCCCTGGGATTCCTACTCCCGCCAGCGCGAAATTGCCGTTTCCACTCGCAACGAAACTCTGCAATACCGAAGTGATCTTCACCGATCCGCTCTCCATGGCGGAGTATAAGGCGCCGATCCTGTTCTGCTCGCAGTTCCAGATCAACTATCAGGTGCCCACGCAGTTGCCGATCGGCCGCTTCGTTACCGCGCGCGTTGTGGTGGACGATGTGGCGAGCAATTCGTTGGAACTGCTCGTGAAGCCCGACGATGTGGGCATTTTCATGGCCGATTTTTCGAAGCAACTCGGAGCGATGACGTTTGCGTATGGTCCGCGGCGCACGCAGAAAATGACCTTCCAGAACCCGATTGCCCCATGCGACATTCTGGAGGTCTACGTCACCGGCCTCGGAGCGGTGACGGGAGGATTGCCGGCGGATGGGACGCCGGGGGTCGGGCTCAACCCCACGCCCGGAGAAGCGAAGGTCGTGATCTATGACGATGGCACCAAGCTGGTGATCGGCCAAACGCAGATTCCCCCGCGCTTTCTGGAGTTGCGGAAAGCTGCCGGCTTCATTCAGTATTCCGGGCTTGCGCCAGGCTTCGTTGGTCTCTATCAGATCAACATGGAGTGGCCTAATCCTCAAGCGAACCCCGCGCCGTTTGTTCCACCGCTGGCCGAAGGGAATTATCCCGCGTACATCGAGTTTAACGGCAGGCGCTCGCAGCAATTCATCCTGCCGATTCGCAACGACGCCTCGATCAGCCCGTGCCGGGTTCGGTAGCGCGGCATCAGGACTGCGGCGGGTGCGCCAGCGCCCGCCGCACGCAATCTCCAACCAGAGCCTCCACCCGCTGCGCAAAGACGGAGCGCGGCAGCACGAGGTCGCACCCCGCTTCGAGCGCTTCCCGGCGCAATTCTTCCTGCACGTGAGAGAAATAGGCGAGGGTCGGGATGGCGCTGAGCGCCGGTTCCGCCTTGAGCGCCCGCAGCAGACGTGCCGGTTCCAGGCTGGTCTGCTGCAAATCAAAAACGATGAGCGCGGGAGCCTCCGCCGCGAGCGTCATCAATTCCGCTTCGGATTTCACCATCCGCATGCGCCCGCCGGCGCGTTTGGCCGCCTCCGCCACTTTAATGCCGAAGAAGAGATCGCTAAGCACGCCCAGCACAAAGGGCTCCGTGCGTGCCGATTCCCGCGTGGATTCGGACTGCTGTACGTTCATTCGTGTGTGTTTCCTCTCTATGCTGGATGCGCATGGCGCGAGATCGGCGCGAAAATCGGGCGATGCAGCGTGATCCCGCTAATCGCGGCAGCGTCCAACGTCCAACGGCTACCGTTCTTCGAGCAGATTCATCCAGGCCACGATATCCTCGGTGAGCGGCGATTCCACGACAATGCGCTCGCCGGTTGCGGGCTGGGCGAACGCAATCCGGTGCGCGTGGAGAAAGTAGCGCTCCGGTGGCGGCAGCCCTGGCGGCGCATGGGGGGCGCCATAGAGCCGGTCTCCGACAACCGGGTGCCCGGCGCTCGACAAGTGGACCCGAATCTGATGCGTGCGGCCGGTGCCGATGCGCACTTCTAGCAGCGTATAGCCGCGGAATTCCCGAAGCACTTTCCAATCCGTAATCGCGGCGCGGCCTTCGCGCAACCGGGCCGTCATGCGGGCGCGGTTGCCGGGATCCCGCGTGATGGGCTTCCGGATCGTTCCTTCCCTCTGCGCGAATTGCCCATGAACCAGGGCGAGGTAAATCTTCTCCACGCGGCGTTCAAGAAATTGCAGCGCGAGAGACTGGTGGGCACGGTCGTTGCGCGCGGCCAGAATAACTCCGCTGGTGAACCGGTCCAGGCGGTGCACAATGCCAGGCCGTTCGCCGTCGGGGCTGGAAGAGAGCGTCTGAAATCGATGCAGCAGAGCGTTCACCAATGTGCCGCCGGTGACGCCCGCCCCGGAGTGGACCACCATTCCGGCGGGCTTGTCAATCACCACCACATCGTCGTCTTCATAGAGCAGGACCAGCGGGATCGCCTCCGGTTCTGCCTTGAGGGAGGGCCTCGCCGCCGGTTTCACAGCCACGGCGTCGCCTTCGCGAAGCCGCAGGGAGGACTTCCCGGCCCTGCCGTTTACGTGGACACACCCCGCCTCAATCCATTGCTGTATGCGCGCCCTGGTGTCTTCGGGATACTGAGCCGAAACGAAGCGGTCCAGCCGCTGTCCGGCACCGGCGGCATCCACCGAAAAGTGATCCATCGCAAAACCCGATTCCCGCACGGAGATCGCGGAGCGCCCCTGAGTGCAGGCCTATCGCTTGTAGCTGATGCGCCAGATCTTGTTGTTCGCGTCTTCGCTGAACAACAGGCTGCCATCGCTCAATTGCAGCAGGCCTACGGGACGGCCCCAGACTTCCGGACGGTCTTCCCCCAGCATAAACCCGCCCAGGAACGGCTCCGGCTCACCGGCCGGGCGTCCGTTCCGGAAGGGAACAAAGCTGATGCCGTAGCCATTCCGTTTCGCCCGATTGGAGGAGCCGCGATAGGCGAGAAACGCGCCATTGCGGTATTTCGCGGGAAGCTGTGAGCCGGTGTAGAAGAGGAAGTCCATCACGGCGACATGCGGAGGAAGCAGCACGTCCGGCTCAATCGTTCGCTGCACGGCGGCGGGATTCTCCCCCTTGCGCCGCGGCTCCTCATTGCGGCCGATGTAGGCGTAAGGCCAGCCATAGAATGCGCCCGGTTTCACCTCCGTGAAAAAGTCGGGCACCAGGTCGTCGCCTAAGCCGTCCCGCTCCTGCACGCTGGTCCAGAGCTTTCCGCTTTGCGGGTGAAAATGAATGCTGACGGGATTGCGCAATCCGCTGGCCAGGACGCTTCGGTTGCCGCCGTCCGCATCCGCAACCAGCACCGCTGCCCGCTCCGCCGGATCCCCCGCGTTCACGTTGCTGCCGGAGCCGACGGCAACGTACATTCTGCCCTTCTTGTCGAAGGCAATCGAGCGGGTCCAATGCCCGAGCGTGTAGCCCTTGAGCGGAACCACTTCCTCACCGGGGCCGACGCTGAGCGTTTTCGGGTCCAGCTTGTAACGCTTCACGGATTGCACTTCGCAAACATATAGCCAGCCGTTGTGAAGCGCCATGCCAAAGGGCCGCTCCAGACCGGTGATCAGGGCCTTGGCGGGTGCGCCGTTCTTAACGGCGTAGACGCTTCCATCCGGGACCGCATCGGTCACGAGGATCGTTCCGCCGGGCAATTCGAGCAGAAAACGCGGCTTCTTGAATCCGCTAGCGTATTCCTCCACCTGGAACCCTGGGGGCACCTGAAACGCCGCGCCGTCGGGGCGGGGAATCACCTTCGGAGGGTTGGCAACGTTGCCTTCCGGGTTGGGGGCGGGCAGAGAGGCGCGCTTTCCGGAATCCGCGCCGGGGACGGAGAGGCTGAGCGCAAGGCAGAGCAGGAGTGTCTTTGTCATGGCAAATGGGTGAATGCGCCAGTGTACCACCGCGGACGGCCACGGCGTTTGTGCCTAAAGCAATATCGGTCTACTCGCGGTCAAGGTAATGCGACGAAGGCAGATCGCGCAAACGGGCCGCCGCAGCCTCCGCGGTGATGTCGCGTTGGGGGGTTCCCAGAAGCTCATAGCCCACCATGAACTTGCGCACGGTGGCGGAGCGAAGAAGCGGCGGATAGAAGTGCGCGTGCCAATGCCACTCCGCGTGAGGTTCGCCTTCGGCGGGTGCTTGGTGGAAGCCCATAGAGTAAGGGAACGGAGCTTCGAAGAGATTGTCGTAACGCGTGACGGTCCGCAGCAGGATATCGCTGAGGGCCGCGCGTTCCTCGCCACTCATCTCCGGGAGCCGCGCCATCGCTCTTCGCGGGATCAGCAGGGTTTCGAACGGCCAGACGGCCCAGAACGGAACGAGCGTTACAAAATGCTCGTTCGCGCAGACGACCCGCTCTTCGCGCTCCAGTTCCAATGCGAGATAGTCGCTGAGCAGCGTGCGCTTGTGAGAGCGGAACCATTCCGATTGCGTCGCCAGTTCCTTCGCAATCTCATTGGGCAGGGTGGAACTTGCCCAGATTTGTCCGTGGGGATGCGGGTTGCTGGCACCCATCATCTCTCCCCGGTTCTCGAATATCTGCACGTAACCGATGTCCGGCCGGGACCCGAGTTCCCGCGTCTGCTCAATCCAGGCGTCCACGACGTTGCCGAGCGCTTCCCGCCCCAGCCGGGCCAGCGTCAGATCGTGCCGGGGAGAAAAGCAGATCACCCGGCAAATGCCAGTCTCGCCCCGTGCGCGGAGGAGCGGCGATTCCTCGGCGGATTCGCGTGAGGACGTCGGAATCAGCGCCGCGAAGTCATTCTCGAAGACGAACGTCTCCGTGTAAGCGGGGTTCCGGCGGCCGCCGGCGCGCTCGCTCCCAGGGCAGAGGTAGCATTGCGGATCGTGCGGCAGCGAAACGGGACGAACGGCCTTTTCCACCTGCCCCTGCCAGGGGCGCTTTGTGCGATGCGGGGACACCAGCACCCACTCGCCCGTGAGCGGGTTGTATCGGCGATGCGGGTGTTCGGTGAGGTCAAGCATGGAGCGGTGATCCCGCCATCCTACATCCACGGCGCTTCGAACGGGATGTTGCGCTGGCACTGATCGCAGCTTTCGGAGTCCAGATCGAAACGGGCATTGATCTTGGCGAGGTAATAGTGGGGAATGTCGCGCATGGGCGGGGTTTCGGGGCTCGGCTGGTAAATCACCGTCGCCACCGCAAGCACTTCAGCGCCATTCTTCTCGCAGAGCTGGCGAAGCTCGCGGATGCGCACGCCGGAGCGGTAGACGTCGTCGACAATCACGATCTTCTCGCCCGGTTCCTGGTCGAGGTAGGGCCGGAAGCGAATCGGGAGGTTGTCCTCCTTTTCCGCCCAGTACACCTCCCGCGCGTGCACCGCTTCGGAGATGCCGAAGGCCACGGGAAGCCCGCCGGTGGTGGCGGAAACCAGCGAAAGCCGGGTGAGGTTCGCCCGGATCTCCGTGTTCGTTCGCAGCATCCGGCTCAAGCCGACGCTGAGCATTTTGGCGATTCTGGCGTCGCGCACCGCCAGGGGAAGCTGCAGGTAATGGTCGGTGTGAATCCCGCTGGTAAGCTGAAAGTGCCCCACGCGCAGCGCACCGGTCTCACGCAGGATGGCGATTACCTCGTGGGACGAGGGAATCAGGTCAGTCATTCGCTAGTGGGCTCCTTTGCCTGTCAGTACGAGCGGGATCGTCAGCAGGATGATGCGAAGGTCGAGCGCAAGCGACCACGTATCGATGTATTCGAGATCCTTAAGCATCATCGTATCGAAATCGAGATGGTCGCGTCCTTCCAGCGCCCAGAGGCAGGTGAGCCCAGGCCGCATACGCAAGCGCCGGCGCTGCCAGCGGGCGTAATTCTCCACCTCCGAGGCAATGGGCGGACGCGGCCCTACGATCGACATATCGCCGCGCAGGACGTTCCAGAGTTGCGGAAGCTCATCAATCGAGAACCTGCGCAACAAGCCGCCCACAGGCGTCAGCCGCGGATCGTTTCTGATCTTGAAGACGGTCGTCTTTTCGTTGAGGTGTTCAAGACCGGCCCGAAGCTCCTCGGCATTCTCGACCATCGAACGGAACTTATAGAGCGTGAAGCGGCGGCCGTTGAGACCGCAGCGTTCCTGGCGGAAGATCACCGGGCCGGGAGATGTAAAACGCACCAGCGCGGCTGCGAGCAGCAGCACGGGCGAGACGACCACAAGGCCCAGCGCGGCAAGCGATACATCCAGAGTCCGCTTCGCGAGCAGATTCAGTTCATCGCTGGGAGTAGCCGAGAAGGTCAGGAGGGGAATGCCGCCCAAGGTCTCCAGGTACATCTCGCTGTTGACGTGGGGGAATTGGTTGACGGCGATCCGCGTGCGGATGCCCTCTTCGTCGCACTCCAGAAAGATGTCCTGCAGGGGCTGCAAATCACCGGAATCCACCGCGAAGATGATCTCGTCGAGCACACGGTGCTCCAGAAACTCGCGCAGGCGATGGATGGGATGAATGGGATACTGTGAGCCGAGCGAGAGCGTTCCCGATGCCGTAGGATCTCCGTTCAAAGAGAAAAAGCCCTGCAGCCGGATGCCAAAAGGGGCGGCATCCTCCAGCGCCTTCGCCACCTCCCGGGCGGTGCTTCCCGTTCCCGCCACCATCACGTGCATGGGTGCGTTAAAGCGCCGCCGCCAGCTTCCGGCGTAGCGGCGCACGAGGAGCCGTCCCGCGGCCAGAAATATCCACTGGTTGAGCCCAAAGAGAAAGAAGAACGGACGGCTGAGGTTGAGGCGCAGCGCGAACTCCACCATGATCAGCCCCACCATCGTGAGTGCGACATGGCGAAATGTGCGCGTGAGAATGCGGAGCGGAGGCAGCAGTTCCACCTGTCGGTAAATTTGGAGCGCGTTGCTCAGCAGGATATTGCTGGCGGCCGCGAACGCGACAAGCAGGACGCGCACCGGCGGGAGAATATCGAAAAGATTCTCAAGCGGAAGCTGAGAGCGAAGGGCGAACGCCGCCAGAAACGACGCCAGAATCAGAACGAGGTCGCATGCCGCGTA
>JBDIBK010000136.1:0-10450 GCA_039812845.1 Bryobacterales bacterium | reverse complement strand
GCGGAGAGGTGCGAGAGTGGTTGAATCGGGCGGTCTCGAAAACCGTTGATGGCGAAAGCTATCCGTGGGTTCGAATCCCACCCTCTCCGCCATCTTTCCCTTTTATCCGCGCTATCGCGGCAGCCCCACGTTCTTTAGCGCCGCATTCACCGTACCCATCACCTGCGTCTCCACATTCTCGGTGAACGGCCCAATCTGCCCGTAATAGATCATGCTGTCGTCGGCTTCATAGCCGCCTTCGCGCAGGATTCGCAGGGTGGGGATGTAGCACATCACATCGTTCGAGTATCCGGCCACGATCACGCGCTTGCCGGGCAGGGAGCGCTTGATGTTGAGTCCATAATCCACCACCACTTCGCCGCCCATCGCCACGAGGACGAAATCGTCTCCGATCCGGAGAGCCTGCGCGGGATACGGAACGGCATCCACCTTCTCGCCTTTGGCCATGCGCGCGAGCACCCATTCGGCGCGGCGGCGGTGGAAGACATTCTCATCCTTGCGCTCCGCTTCGATGCTTTCACGCGTCCGTGCGCGCAGGGGGATTCTCCGCGTGACGAGCGACGCGCGGATCTTCCCGTCCACCGGCGTCAGCGGTTTGGCGAGCGCCGCGCGCACCGCCTCGGCCAGGCTCTCCCCGTGCTGCGCCGCAAGCTCCTTCTGGCTGCGAGGGCTCGGGTTCTGGTCGCCTCCGCAAAGCTCCAGGAACATGGCGGTTGTGCCTGGATACGCTTTTTCAAGCGCCGCCTGCGCATGGCCGGCGTAGTCTCCGCTAATCTCCAGGAACTCTCCGGTCAGCGTGGTGTTATGGCACGCGTAGCCGAAGAGCACGGCAATTCTCTTTCCTTCCGCATTCCGCACTTCAAGAATCGGCACCGAGTGATCCACGGGCGCGGGGGCATTCAGTTCCGGGTGCGCTTGCCGTACCCAGGGGACGCGGCGGTTGGCCGCGAAGTCCGCCTCCCCCACTCCATAGGCGATTGTTGCGGGTTCGAGCTCATCGAGCGCCTCGCCAGCGGCCCGCACCAGCGATTCCCGCAGGAACTCCCGGTAGCGGCGGGTTTTCTCCTTGTGCTCGTCGTTGAACGCGAACATGATCTCCAGGTTTTCCCGGATCGCGGGTCCGCTGTGCGTGTGCGAACAATTGAGAATCAGCGCTTGCGGATCGAGACGGTGCGACTTGCGAAGCGCCGCCGCCACCTCGTCGCGAAGATCCCTGGGGATGCCGATCAGGTCGAGGGTCACCAGAACGCTTTGCTTGCCGGAGGCGTCTTCGAGGGCCAGGGCTTTCGCATGGAGGTCCTGCGCCACCGTCTCCGCGGGCTTGGTTCGCGCGGCGTAGCCGGAGAGATAGTAGGGCAGGTCCTGGGGCGTAATCTTTACGGTGGCCACGCCCGCTTTCATGGCCGCGAAGGCGGCGGCGCTTCCAAGCGCGAGCAGGCAGAGAATCCGGAACGGTGCGGCAGTGCGAAAGGACATGCAACGTAGCCTACCGCAACCGAGGGGAGCGGAAAAGCCGCTTCGTTCGTCCGCGCCGCGGCGCGGGAATCCACGCTTCGCGGAGGAGGATCGAGATCCGCCGCGAGATAGCGCTATCCTGAGACTGGCATGGGTCACAATCACGCCATGGGCCATCATCACGGCGCTCATTCCCATGAGCCGCCGGATTTCGGGCGCGCCTTCCGGATCGGCATCACCCTCAACCTGCTGTATCTCATCATAGAGGCCGGGGTGGGCATCGCGATCGGTTCGCTCGGTCTGGTGGCCGACGCGGGCCACAACCTCAGCGACGTGCTCAGTCTCGCCATCGCCTGGGGAGCCAGCCATCTTGCCCGAAAACCTCCGAGCGGGCGGTTCACGTACGGGTTTGCGCGATCTCCCATTCTGGCCTCGCTCTTCAACGCGTTATTGCTGTTCGGCGCGATGGCCATCGTCGCCTGGGAAGCGGTGCATCGTCTGGAGAACCCGGAACCGGTGCCGGGGCTGCCGGTGATCGTGGTCGCCATCGTGGGGCTGGTTGTGAATTCCGGAACGGCCCTCTTGTTCGTGAAGGGCCAGGCCGACCTCAATATCCGGGGCGCCTATCTCCACATGGTTGCGGACGCCGCCGTTACGCTCGGCGTGCTGCTCGCTGGAATTGCGATCTACTATACGGGCGCGAATTGGCTGGATCCGGCGGTGAGCCTGCTGATTGTCGCGGTGGTCCTCTGGGGAACCTGGAGCCTCTTCCGCGATGCCATCAAGCTCTCTCTCGATGCCGTTCCGCAGGGAATTGACCACGTAGAAGTGCGAACGGCCCTATTGGCGTTGCCCGGAGTGGAGGACATTCACGATCTGCACATCTGGGCGCTCAGCACCAGCGAGAGTGCGCTCACGGTACACCTGGTGGTCCCGGAACCGGTTGTGGACGGGGTGGCGCTCATTCAGCTCGCCTGCCGGCAACTGCATGATCGGTTTGAGATCGCGCACACCACCATTCAGATAGAGACGGGCGACGCCAGCGAAAGCTGCGGCCAGAGAAACCATGGCGCGGCGTAGCCGCTAACGGCGCACTGCCCGCGTCAGGTTCCGAACTGCCTGGGCACTCGCTTCGCTTGAGACCACTTCCACGCCTTGCGGCAGCAGGTGGCGCGCCTCCGCCTCGCGCATCGGCTTCCAATCGCCATTGATCGGCTGCACCACCGCGCCTGGGGACCCTCCCAGCATGTCCGCGATATCGGTCCGCTCCAGCGCGTGGAACGGAATGTAGTGGAAGGGAATTTCCCGGTCATAGGGTGCCTGGCGTTCCTTGTCCGTGGCGCGGAGTGCGTAAGAAGCTTTCAAGGATTCCGGCCGGTCCAGGAAGGCGCGGAAGCTCAAAAAGGAATCCCGCAGGAGGAACCAGGCCACCGGCCCTTCGTTTAGCGCCACGGCCGCCGCGAGGCTGGCGTTGTCCCCCCGCGCATAGAGCGCGACGGGCTCATTCCGGAAACTCCGCATCGCGGAGAGAACATCGGCCGCCTGCCGCCGCACATACCAATCCCCTAGCAGCAGGCTCACCGCTGCCACCCAGTTCTTCTGCTTGGTGGCGCGCTCGCCAATCCCGCGCGGATCGATGCCGCAAACGCTCCAGCCCTGGGCGAGCGCTTCCTTCACCACCGGGTCATCCACCAGCGCTTCCTTGCCGCGATCGTCCAAGGCCACCAGCACGCCCGCGGACTTGCCCTTGGGCCGGACGAGAAATGCGGGGGTGCCGCAGAGAACCAGCCGCTGCACGGGGTCCGCACTCACCGTAACGCGGCAGTTCGCCGCCTGAATCGGAGGCCATGCTTCACGCTTGCCGGTCGGAATCCGCTTGATCGCCTCGACGATCCCAGGGCCCGCGGGCCGGTTCTGCCCAGGCGGGAAACAGCGCAGTTCCGGCGCATCGAAAGGAAGCGCGCGGGTGGGCGGTTCGGGATGCGGATTGCCATCGCCCTTGTTCATCAGCCACTTCAAGAACCAGCCATAGGCCGCTTCCCGCTTCTTCACCTGGTAACCGTGGCCCGTGGTTTGATCTTCGAAATAGCCGGTGCGATCTGGCATTCCGTAGCTCGTGTACAGTTTCTTGCCGTAGGCGGCAATCTCTCGCACGCCGTGGGCCGGGAAGCTTTCATCTTCAGACGCGGCGATGATCAGGACGGGCCGCGGTGCCGCCATCGCAAGAAACTCCTGGTTGTTGGCATAGCGCAGCAGCCCCGGCACAAAGTGGCAATGCTCGTTGCCGCGGTACCAATCGAGCGGGCGCACCGCCTCAATCTGCTCCAGGAACTCGCTGGTGCCCACCACCGGAACGGCCACTTTGATGCGGTCGTCGAGCGCTGCCGTGATCCACGAGTTGTACCCGCCGCCGGACGCTCCGGTGATGCCGATCCGCTCGGCATCCACCTCCTTGCGGCCTAGCAGAACTTCGAGCGCGCACCGGGTCTCATATTCCGCGATTCCCTGCTGCGACACGCCCACCAGCAGAGCCCCCGTCCTTCTGTGGTCGCGCGCGGATTGCCCGCGCTCCCCCTGTCCGAACGGATCGAACGAGAGCACGACGAACCCCAGGCGCGCCATGTTGATGCAGAAGATCTGGAAATCCGGATGCGTCTTCGAGTCTCCCCACCAGTGGCCGTTGTAGAAAAGGATGCCGGGCGCGCGTGCTTCCAGCTTCGCGGGCAGATAGAGGTGCGCGGGAACCTCAACGCCGGGTAAAGTCTCAAAGACGAGTTTTTCGATTCGATAGCCCTGCCTTATGAGCGTGCCGACCCGCCTCGTCTTGAGCTTTGGGGGCCAGGGAAAGCGTTCATATCCCAGGGACTCCCGCAGCTTTGCGCGCAGCAGCGGTCGGGCGCGGTCCGCGTCGGCCTGATTCTGTGCGTGGGGTATGGCCGCGAGGGCTTCCGCCGCGCGGTGCTGCACCTCGTCCAACACGGCCGTTTCCCCCGGCGTGGCCGCGGTGGGCCGCATCGCCCGTACCGCACTCGCCCAATCCTGTGCCAGAGAGGCCCCGGCCAGCATCATGAGGAGAATGAAACTGCGCATCGCGAATCGCACCTTGCGTGAGTTGCCAGGATGAGCCCGGCGCTTGGAGCGGGCATGCTCTGGCTGGATGAACTGCTTACGAAACGGCGACGCCTCGCCAGCTCACGTTATCGATGAGTCGTGTCCGCCGAAGCCAGATGGCTCCCGCGAGCAGCGCGGCGTCGGCAACACGCTCCAACGGCGACAGCGTTTCCGGATCCACAATCTCAAAATACTCTACTCGAGCGAGCGGCTCAGCCTGGAGCGTCTTCGACGCGAGTGCCTTCAGCGCCGCGCAATCCGTTTCACCGGCGGCGATGCTCGCACGGGCCTCGTTCAGCGCTCTCGCCAGCACCGGCGCCACCGCGCGTTCCTCCGCGTTCAGGTGCTTGTTGCGCGAACTGAGCGCCAGGCCGTCCGCTTCCCGGACCGTCGCGACGGGCAGAATCTCCACAGGCAGATTGAAGTCGCTCACCATGCGGCGGATGATCGCCAGTTGCTGCGCATCCTTCTCCCCAAAGCAGGCCAAGTGGGGCTGCACCACATTGAACAGCTTGAGCACCACGGTGGCCATCCCCCGGAAATGGCCGGGACGGAACGCGCCGCACAGGTGCTGGCTAAGCACGGGAGATTCCACGAAGGTCAACGGCTGCGACGGGTAGAACTCCGCGACCGTGGGCGCAAAGATCAGATCCACGCCGCGCTCGGCGCACACTCTCGTATCTTCGTCGAAAGTGCGAGGGTAGCCGTCGAGATCCTCCTTGCGGTCAAACTGCAGGGGATTCACGAAAATGCTCGCCACCACGAAATCGGCGCTCTCGCGCGCAACGCGGAGCAGTTCGGCGTGGCCGGCATGCAGCGCCCCCATAGTGGGGACCAGAGCGATCGACCGCCCCTGGGAACGTATCGCGCCCAGGCGTTCGCGCAGAGGCTCGATTTCCCGAATCACTTGCGGTTCGCTCATGCGTTGCCCGCCTCCTCGCCGGGAGGGAAACTGCCGCCCCGCACTTCCGCGGAGAACGATTGCGCTGCCGCGCGGATGGTTTCGCCGAGGTCTGCATAGCGCTTCGCAAAGCCGGGAATCCGCCCGCTTGTGAGGCCCAGGATGTCGTTGGTGACGAGCACCTGCCCGTCGCAGGCAGCGCCGGCACCGATGCCGATCACCGGAATCCGGAGCTCTTTCGTGACTTTCGCGGCCAAGTCGCCGGGGATACATTCGAGCACGATGGAGAACGCACCGGCCCGTTCGAGAGCCGCGGCGTCGTGCAACAGTTGCTCCCGTTCTTCGGGCGACTTCGCCTGTTGCCGATAGCCGCCCTGCTGGTGGAGCGATTGCGGAAGCAGGCCAAGGTGCCCCATGACGGGGATCCCCGCCTCCACCAGACGCCGAACCGTCTTGCGAATCGCGGCGCCGCCTTCGAGCTTCACGGCCGAGGCACCCCCTTCCCGCATCAGCCTGGCGGCGTTGCGAAGCGCTTCCGGCCGGCTCGTCTGATAACTCAGGAAAGGCAGATCCGCCACGATGAAGGCGCGCGGAGCCCCGTTCCTTACCGCTCGGGTATGCCGGACCATATCGTCCATCGTCACTGGAATTGTGGTCTCGAAGCCCATCTCCACCATGCCCAGCGAATCGCCCACCAGCAGCATGTCGATGCCGCCCGATTCGTCCAGCAAGCGTGCCATCCAGGACGAGTAGGCGGTAAGCATCACGATCCGCTCGCCCCGTTCCTTCTTGCCTTGGATCTCTGGAATGCGCAGGATGCGCGCAGGCTGTTTGCTCATAGCTGTTCTTGTTCCCGGCGGAGCAGATCGGCGAGGCTTGCAGCGGCCTCGCTCGATAACCCCGCCTTGCGTGCGAGAGTGAGTGTGCTTCGCGCCCCGGCCACGTAGAGGCTGCGGGCTTCCGCCGGAGCGGATTGCAGGGCGCGAAGGTGCCGGGCGACCGATCCCGTGTCTCCCCGGCGGATCGGCCCGGTGAGGGCGTCCTCCGGCGTGCTGCCCAGCAGGATTTCCGTGGTGTTGCGCAGGATGGGGGAGAGCGCCCGCAGCCCTTCCTCGCGCTTTACGCCGGCATGCTCCAGCAGGTCCAGCGCCGTGTTCACCAGCGTGACGTTATAGTTGCAGGCCATCACGGCCGCCGCGTGATAGAGCGCCCAATGTTCTGGGTTTACGTGAAGCGCTTTTCCGCTCAACAATGCAATGAGGTGCCGGGCGCAATCGAGCGCGGCCCCCTCGCCGCAATAGGCGTAGTAACAGCGGGAGAGCGATTGCACGCCCGCTTCCCGCGCGGGAACGGTCTGCAGGGGGTGCAGAACTCCGGTGGAGCAGCCCTTCTCCCACAGCGCGTGCAGCAGTTCCGGGCCCGCGCTGCCGCAGGTATGGAGCGCCACGGCGGGCGGCTGCACGCTCGCGGCAATCCGGCGCGCGGTGCGTTCAATGGCCTCATCGCTCACCGCGATCAGCACCACATTGCAATTGCGTCCCAGTTCTTCCAGGGCCACTGCGGCCTTGGCACCCGTAAACGCGGCCGCCTCCCTGGTTCGGGCCTCGTCCCGTCCGGCAATCGCCTCAATTGCCAAGCCTCGGCTCGCCAGCAGTGCGCCCAAGGCCTGCGCAATTCGCCCGGTCCCGGCAATGCCAATGGAATACGAAACGTCGAGGCTGTTTCGTTCATAACTGGGCATGGGCAAACACGGTGAGCCAGGGCATGGGAATGGGTTCCACTGAATCGAATTATATCGTGCGGGGTATGGCGGCCACGGGCGCGCGCGGACCTTCCTCTCGCGGCCCTTCGCTGCGACCCGCGCCCTCCGCCTCCCCCTATCCGTAACCCTGCGCCATTGTTCGTACTCCCGTGCAACAGGTTGTGATAATGTTTCCGCTGAGACGGAGGAACATCGGTTCTTATGAGAAATCCATCAGGCGTGCGCGGCGCGGTTCTCGGATTGCTGCTCGTTTTTGCGGCCTGTTCCGGCTTTGCCGCGGAACGAGTTGCCTTGTTCAATGGCAAAGACCTGTCCGGTTGGCAGCACTATCTTTGGGATTCCGCCAATAAGCGAGAAGATACGGCCACTCCCATGTCCGCCGTCTGGAGCGTGAAGGACGGCATCCTGTACTGCAAGGGCAGGCCAACCGGCTATATTCGCACGGAGAAGGAGTACGAGAACTACCGTCTCACGCTCGAATGGCGCTGGCCGGAGGGCACAAAAGAGGGCAACAACGGCGTTCTGGTCCACACGACAAGCAAGAACGCCCTCGGCCAGTGGCCCAAGAGCATTGAGGTGCAGCTTGCGCTCGGGAACGCGGGCGATTTCTGGGTGATCGGGACCGATCTGGATGTCGAGAACGAAGCGGCGCGCAAGGAAGGCCGCCGGCATTTGAACCTGACCGACGATTCCGAGAAACCCGTCGGGCAGTGGAACAAGATGGAGATCGTGGCCAAGGGCAACACGCTCACGGTTTACGTGAACGGGGTTCTCGTGAACAAAGCCACGAATCTCACGCAAAGCAAGGGCGCGATATCTTTGCAATCGGAAGGTGCGCCCGTGATGTTCCGCAATATCTATCTCGAACCGCTCAAGCCGTAACCGGCCTTGCCGGATCGTATGAAGAATTCATGCGGGCCGGGGAGGGCCTCGTTGGGGCCAGCCCGGCCCTGCCTTCAGGCGCGTGCGCCGTGCGCGGTGGCGATGGCGCGCCGCAGCCGGTTCCAGTCCGTGTCGCTCGCAACCGTGCAATCGGCCCCCAGGATAAACTGGCGCGGGGCGCTCTCAATCACTCGTCGTACTTCGCTCACCAGAGCCCGTTCATCCCCCTTGGCGAGGATGCCGTGGCGGTCAAGCCCTCCCATCGGCGGACGCCCGAAGAACTGGCCTAACTGCTGCATCGTGAGCGTCTTTCCCGTCAATTTTGGATTACAGTTCACCACGTGCCCAGGGTAGTCCCGAACCGCGTCGAGGCTCGCGTAAGGGGCTTCGTAATCGCACACGTGAAGGATATTGAAGGGCAGTCGGGATTGCGCTTCCTTCATGGCCACCAAGTCAAACGGCTTTACGTATTTGGTGAAAAGTTCGGGGCTGGGCAGGCGGCTGGATTCCGAGCCCTGCGTGGACATATAGAACCCATCCACGCCCGCCTCAATGCAAGCCTTGACGAAGAGCATCTGGTTGGCGGTGAGGGTTTCCAGCCCCCGTTTCACGGCGTCCGGATTCTCCTGAAGATGCTGCTTGAGCATGGCCTCCCCAGCGCATTGCCGGGCACCCATGAAAGGGGAATAGAGCGTCATCAGAATGAGCGCGTCTTTCTTCGCGGCTTTCACGAGTTCGCGCACGGTGATGAGCAAAGGCTCGTAGAAATCGAGCTTCGCGGGCGGGATTTTGCTCCAGTCCGAGGGCTGCTTCAGGTAGGGCTGGGGCCGGTAGGTTTGCTCGAACTGGATCTTCACGAAGTCCATGCCGGTGTGGCGAAAGAACTCCAGATGCCGTTTCGTAGCGGCGGAGCCCGCCTTCTCGTTTGGCCCAAAGTGGAGGAAGAAGGCCGCGGGGGTGTAGCCGGGGGTCGTGTCGCCCGCCAGCCAAGCCAGCATCCGATCGCGCTTGTTGACGGATGCACTCGCAGCGGACGCGGACTGCTGCGCCTGGGGCAGAGAACGGGCCAGCGGCGAAGCGGCGGCCAATGCGGGGAGCGTGAGGAAGGCGCGTCTGTTCATGAACGTAGGATACGCCAAACGCGCTACTGCAGCGGCGGGAGTGCCGCCAAGGGCAGTGGGGCAGCGTGTCTTCTAGAGATGTCGCGGGCGGCCTAGCGGCCGGATGGGCTGGCGGGTCCGTTCAGGATTCGCCTTGCGCGGGAGGGGAGGAAGAGCCCGCACGGGCAGCTCTCCTTCAGCTCTTCAACGGCTTCGTCCACGGTCTGGTGGCCGTTCTGAATCCGCTCGATCACCTCTTGGGCGCGTTCCTCGGTGATGAAACCGTGGTGGCACATCCCCTGCAGCCGTTCGACCTGTTCCGGGTAGGAATTGCTTCCGGACTTGAGCGTCACATTCCGATCCGCGCTTGCCTTCGCCATCTCTGAATTCCACCCCCAACAAGCGTATCAATTGCCTGTAGAATACGGTCTCCGTGAAGTGGAATGCAACCTGATTTCGGCCTGAATTCCCGGAAAACTGCAAAAAAAAGGACAGATTCATTTATTCCTAAACGTCACTGCAGAGCTACGTTTCCATTTGGCGCGAATTGCGCCCAATTCTATCGGTAAACTATTGACTCTATAACGAGATATCAGCATCTGAAACTCGATACAAAATGGCGACCAATTCATTCCTCTGCTTCCGCGGGGACAGCCTAGGCTCATGAACCGCGGCGCACCCCGATCATGAAAATGGGCACGCGAGGATGGACGAGCGGGAGCGAGCGTGAGTTCGGGCAACAACGAGAGCGCGGGCAAGAAGCGATCCGGCAAGAGCCACCGCAAGCAATTCGTGTGCGCCCGTGACAACGGGATCGTGGCCATCCGCGAGACACGAGAATCGGGGCGGTGCCCGTTCGAAATGGAGCGTCTTTCCGTGTGGAATCCAGCGCGTCGAAGTTGGAATAAGCGGCGTAGACTGCTCCCGAAGCCGCCGAAACCCGGGAGAAGATTTGCCTGCCACTCGTTGCCGGAAAGGACCGCCGGACGCGGGACTCAATGAGCTTTGTGGATGCTTGAAGCGGCATGGGCGGAAGCGGGGTTTTGGGGTGCGAGGGCCGCCTCATCCTGCGGTGACCCCGCATTTTGCGAAACGAAGCCGTTTTGGGTTTGGGAGAGTTTGGAGCGGAGGAAGTCTTCTTCGGTGACGGGGGTGGGGGCGTTGAGGATGGATTCGAGGATGGCCAGGGCGGCCTGCTCTTCCGGGGACTCCGTTTCTTCGGGGGATTTTGTGCCGTTG
>JBDIBK010000135.1:0-10565 GCA_039812845.1 Bryobacterales bacterium | reverse complement strand
ACGCCACCCGCTCTCGGCCGCGCGTCAAAGAGAACGGGCTCCCAGCCGGCCTTCTTCAGCGTGAACGCCGCGCTGAGGCCCGAGATGCCCGCGCCCACAATCGCCACCCGCTTCGAGGAAGGCCCATTGATGGAACGGGCCGTTGACTCTGCCATTGCCGGCGTCGCCCGCTAGTCGCGGCCCTGGGGCCTGAACTCGCGCACCATCTGGACCACCGCTTTCACATTCTCGACGGGCGTCTCGGGAAGAATTCCATGGCCGAGGTTGAAGATATGGCCGGGTCGCGAACCGGTTCGCTTCAGCAGCTCCGTCACCTTCTCTTTGAGTTCCGGGAGCGGAGCGAAAAGCGCGCTGGGATCGAGATTGCCCATGATCGCGGAGCGATAGCTGATGTCGCTCCAGACCTGATCGATGTTCACGCGCCAATCGACGCCAATCACGTCTCCCCCGGCGGCGTGGAGTTCGCGGAAGAATCCCGCGGCCCCCGTTCCGAAGTGAATCACGGGAACCCCGGCCGAGCGAATTCTCTCAATGAGAGCGCGGGAATAGGGGGCAACGTAGCGGACGTAATCGTCGGGCCCAAGCGCCCCCACCCAACTGTCAAAGACCTGGATACAGCGCGCGCCGGATGCAACCTGCAGCACGGCAAACGGCCCCACGACATCGACGATCTTGCCCATCAGCCTGCGCCAGAGCGTCTCATTGCCATACATCAGCCGTTTGGTATTGAGAAAGGTGCGGGAAGCGCCGCCCTCAATCATGTAGCTGGCGATGGTGAAGGGAGCGCCGACGAACCCCAGCAACGGAATCTTGTTGTCGAGAGCCGCCGTCGCCTTGCGAATCGCTTCCCCCACATAGCCGAGTTCGTCGGTATTCGAAATGGAGAGGCTGTCCACATCGGCCATTGACCGCACTGGATTGTCGATGACGGGGCCTTCGCCGGCGACAAACTGGAGCTTCAGCCCCATCGGCTCAACCGGCAGCAGCAGGTCCGCGAAAATAATCGCCGCATCCACGTCGAGAGCGTTGATCGGCTGCAGGGTCACTTCGGCCGCGAGTTCCGGATTCTTGCAGATCTCGAGGATAGTATTATGGCGGCGAATTTCGCGGTATTGCGGCATGTAGCGCCCCGCTTGCCGCATAAACCATACGGGTCGCACGTCGGTGGGACGCCGCCGGCAGGCATCCAGCAATCGATTATTCACGGTAGCCAAGCGCATGAAGGTTCCGCCTTATCCTCGCAATAGTACACTCGAAAATCTTTTCGTTTGTGGGCTTCCGCCCAGGCCTTACCCAGAATAAAGTAAGGCTTGGCCCAGACCTCGCTGTCAAGCGTGCTGGGCGACAGTATGGACACCGACAAGGTGCCTTGCGCGGGCATGCCCGTGCGGGGATCCATGATATGACTGTAGACCACCCCGTCCACTTTGAAAAACTTCTCGTAACTTCCGGAAGTGGACATGGACTGGTCTTTCAAATAAACGGTCTCCACGGTGCGCTCCGGATGCTTCGGATCGCGAAGGTTCACCTTCCATCCTCTTGGCTCCGTCGGCGGTGCGCCGATCGCGTAGATGCTGCTGGTCGAAGCCGAAATGAGGGCCGCTTTCACTTTGTACTGGCGGATCTTGCTGGCGAGACGGTCGACCGCGTAGCCTTTCCCGACGCCGCCCGCGTCCAGCTCAACCCCCGGCTTGCGAAATGCAATCGTGCGCCGTTCTGGGTCTAAGACTATATTTTCAAAGCCCACCTTGTCCAGAGCTTCGCGAATTTCCCTCTTGGTCGGGATTTTTCCCGTGCCCTTGTAGAAACCCCAGACCTTCATCAGTGGGCCCACCGTGATGTCGAAGGTGCCCTCGCTTTCGCGGCTGTAGCGTACGCAGGTCGAGATGAGATCGAACAGTTCGGGCGAAACGCGCTGGGGGCCGCCGGCGGCAAGCCGGTTGAGCTGGCTGAGCTCGCTGCCGGGCTTGTAGTTGGAGAGCAAGTCGTCGATGCGCCGCACTTCCTCAAACGAAGCATCCAGGATGGCTTCGAGGTTTTGCGGGTCCTCTCCATAGGCGGCAATCGTATAGGTTGTGCCCATGGCCTGAAGGCTCTTTTCCACCCGCATCATCGGGCGATGCGCCGGAGGATGTGCCGCGGCATGCGTCGTTGCGCCGTGTCTGGGCGCTTGCCGCTGGGCGCTCGCGAACAGGGAATGGCCGAGCGCTGCCGCCAGGACGGTCAGCATCGCCACAAAAAGAAATCGGAAAGCACCCGGACGCATCATCGCGCGCCTGCTTTGCCGGGGTCGGAGGGGTCCGCGGAGGCATCGCCCTGCGCCGCCTCTAGACGACGCCGCCAGTCCCGCGCTCGTTTGAGCAACGATTCCATGCGCTCGTTGGACGCCGTGCCGGTGTCGGAGACAAAGCGCAGTTCGGGTGCCTGCCGCAGGGCGAGACGGCTCGCCAACTGGCGGCGAAGAAACCCGGCGGCTCTCGTGAGGGCGGTGAGAGTGGCCTCGCGGCTCTGATCGTCGTCCTCTATCCGCACGAGCACGTCGGCCTTCTTGCCGTCCGGGGAAAGGTGAACCCCCGTGATGCCGAGGAGTGCTATTTTGGGGTCGGCGAGTTCATAGACGACGAGTTCCGAGAGTTCCTCCCGGATCGCATCGGCGACCCGTAGCTGTCTGCGTTCGTCCATGGCGGGTTAATCGAGCCACTCCAGATTCGCGCGGATCAAGCCGCCGGTGAGGTGGTCCGCCGCCACTTGCTCCACGCGAAGCATTGTATTTTCCGCTATCTGCCGGCTGCTTGCCACCGTTACAACTACCAATTCCGCCAGTTGCCACTGGCCCTGAAAATCCGTTTCCGCAACCGAGACGTTGAAGCGGCTGTGCAGACGGTCTTTGAGACTCTTCAGCACCTGCCGCTTGTCCTTGAGAGACTGAGCGTGCTCAATGCGAATTTCGAGGATGAGCGCCGCAATGGAAACCATAGCCGCCATCCGCGCGCATCGCGCGAATTCCCGGAAAGAAGGGCGCTATGCGAACGCCTCCACTTGCACCCGCTCCCGGACGAAGGCCTCAATGATGTCGCCCGGCTTGACGTCGTTGTAGTTCTCGATGCCGATGCCGCACTCCAGGTTGGTGCGCACTTCGCTTGCATCGTCCTTGAACCGTTTGAGCGAGCCAATCTTGCCGGTGAAAACCACCGTATTGTCGCGGAGCAGCCGCACCTGCGAGTCTCTCGTAATGGTGCCTTCCACCACAAGACAGCCCGCGATGGTGCCCACCTTGGTGATGCGGAAGACATCCCGCACTTCGGCCCGTCCGCGGAACACTTCCTTGTAGACGGGCTCCAGCATGCCGGTCATCGCCTGCTTCACTTCGTCGGTGAGTTCGTAGATGATGGAATGCAGCCGGATATCGACATCTTCCTGCTCCGCGAGCGCGATGGCGTTCTTGTCGGGCCGGACGTTGAAACCCACGACGATCGCGTTCGACGCCGAGGCGAGCAGCACATCCGATTCGTTGATCGCGCCGACGCCGGAGAGGATCACGCGGAGCCGCACCTTGTCGTTCGAAAGCTTTTCGAGGGTCTCCGCCACCACCTCGGCGGTGCCGCCCACGTCCGCCTTCAGCACAATGAGCAGTTCCTTGATCTCGCCTTCCCGCAGCGTCGTGTGGAAGCGCTCCAGCGTGATCTTGCTGCTCTTGGCCATCTGAATCTCTCGCGCCTTCGATTCCCGATAGAGCGCGATCTGCTTGGCCTTGGCGGTATCCGTGACCACCTGGAGGGTGTCCCCAACCTCCGGCACCGATTCGAGACCCAGAACTTCGACGGGCATGGAGGGCCCGGCTTCCTTGACGGGGTTCCCGCGGTCGTCGAACATGGCGCGCACGCGCCCAAACACCGGACCGCAAATGTAGTGATCGCCGGCGCGCAGGGTTCCGTCGCGCACAATCACGGTGGCCACGGGTCCGCGGCCCTTGTCCAATTGCGCTTCGAGCACGGTTGCCAGAGCCGGACGCGCGGGGTTCGCCTTGAGTTCGAGGATCTCCGCGGAAAGCAGAATCATTTCGAGCAGCAGGTCCAGGTTGGTGCCGGCTTTGGCGGAAACCGGAACGGTAACGGTGTCGCCGCCCCAGTCTTCGGGCATCAGCCCCCGCTCCGTGAGCTGCTGCTTGATGCGGTCGAGCTGCACATTCGGCTTGTCGATCTTGTTGATTGCGACGATGATCGGCACCGAGGCGGCTTTGGCGTGATTGATCGCCTCGTCCGTCTGCGGCATGATGCCGTCGTCCGCCGCCACCACCAGGACGACAATGTCGGTGACCTTGGCGCCGCGCGCCCGCATTCGGGTGAACGCGGCGTGGCCCGGCGTATCCACAAAGACAATCTTCTTGTTGTTCTTCTCTACGTAATAGGCGCCAATGTGCTGCGTGATGCCGCCCGCTTCCCGGTCGGCCACATTGGTGGCGCGAATCGCATCGAGCAGGGAGGTTTTCCCGTGGTCCACGTGGCCCATGATGGTCACCACCGGCGGACGCTCTTCGCGGTCCCCCTCCACCTCGGTCTCCTCGATGTCCTGGACGCTCTCCTGCTCGTAGCTCATCTGCTTGATCGAAGCCCCAAATGCGCGGGACATCTCCTCGGCGAGCTTCGCGTCGAGCGTCTGGTTAATGGTGGCAAAGACCTTCTTATCGAGGAGCTTCTTGATCACCATGCTGGCCTTGACGCCCAGCTTCTCGGAAAGCTCCTTCACCGTAATTCCCTCGGCGACGGTGATTTCGCGGGTGATGGGCGGCGGAGCCTCGGCTTCGCGCCGGCGCGCCGGACGAAACGCGAGCTCTTTCTCTTCGAATTCCTGGCGGCGTCCGCGGTCGCCGGTGCGTTTCCCCGCCGCGGGCTTGCGGCCGGGCGCGGCGGGCGCGGGCGCAACGTCGGGCAATAGCGGCGAGGAGGTCGGGTGCATCCCGCGTCCGCGCGCGGCAATGCCGGGGCCGGACATGGGTCGTCCGGGAACGCGTCCCCGGTCCATCGGCTGGCCGGGCCGCACGGGGCCGGCATAGATCGGCTCCCCCGGTTTCGGGCGTGGCGCCCCGGGGCGCTGCACGGGCACCGCCGGGTTCGGACGCATCTGCTTGAGACGCTCCACCATCTCCGGAGTGGGCGGAACGATAGGCCGCGCCACCTGTCGGCTCGCCGCCGCTGGACGGTTCGGAACCGGCGGTCGCGCCGGGCCCGGAGCCGGGCGAAGAGCGCCTTCGGACATCCGCAGCCGTCGCACCGCGTCTTGTCCGGCGATGGGTTCCCCAGGCTTCAGACCGGGAAGCGCTTGGCCGGGCGCAACTACTTTATTCGGCGGCGCTGCCCTCAGACCGGGCGTCTGGGCGGGAACGGATCTCAAAATCTCTCCCGGCTGCGGCTCCGGCTTCCGCGGCTCGCCGGGCCTGGCCGCAATGGGTTCCGGGGCGGCGGGCAATGGCATGGCGGGGGGCGCGGGGGTTCGGCGATGCTCGGGGCTAAGCGGCGAGGCGGGAATCGCGGGCGCTTGCGCTCTTGGCCGCTCCGCCCGAGTGACCGGCGGCGGCAGAAGATCGGCAGCCGCGGGGCGTTCTGGCACTGTCTCCTCGGCAGGGGACGGCGCTGGTGCGGGAACTCCCGGCAACGGCGGCGCAGCGGATACCGGCACAGCGGTTACCGGTGGCGCGGCGGATACTGGAGGCACGGGCGGTGCGGACGGCGCGGCGGACGCTTCCGTCAGGCTCGGAGCCTCAACCGGCTCCTCCACGGCCGTTCGCACTTCCTTCTCGTCGTCGTGACGGAAAGGGGAAACCTTCGCATCCACGACGCGCGCCTTGAGTGGCGGCGGGAGCAAGGATCCCGCCCCGACGCTTCGTCGGGCCGATTCATGTTCCGCGTCCGCGCCGCCAAGCGGAGGCGTAATCGGCGAAGACGGGCGGCGCAAGGGGGGCGGCAGAGGCGGCGCGATGGGCCGGTCTTTCCCTTTACTGGTGATAGGAGGAGGGAGCGTGGGCACAGATTTTCGGGTTTCCGTCTTAGTCAAGGGCTGTTGACCGGGCGTTGCCGCCGGCGGCGAAGAAAGGGGACGCGCGTTGCTTGCAGCGGATTCGGGAACTCCGCCTGCCGCTTTCGCGGGAGCAGTCTGGCCCGCGCGCGGCGCTGAAGATTGGCTTTCCACCGTCACGCGTGAGGGCTCGGAGACAGGCGCGCTGACTGCCGGAGGCCGCGCCGCCGGGGGCCGCGCCGCCGGAGGGGAAACGGCGTGCGGAGCCGCGAGCGGAGGGGCTACTTTCACCGGCTGTTCCCGCTCCGAAATTGGGGAGATTGACGCCCCGGAAGCCGCGGACGCCACTTTCGCGGCCGGTTCGGATTCGGGCGCACTCCCTCGCGCCGCCACTGCTTCGAGCTTGCCGGATGACGGCTCCTCGGAGCCGCTGGTGCTGGGATCTTTCGAGCCGCCCTGCCCGGAGAGACGTTCCCGCACAATTTCCGCCAGTTCCGGTTCAATGGTGCTGGAATGCGTCTTCTTGTCATCCACGCCGAGATCCGGCAGTAAGTCGAGGATGACTCCCGGCTTTACTTCCAACTCGCGAGCGAGCTCGTTAATCCTCATCTTCGACATAATCGTGGCGGCTGGCCTGTCCGCTGGGGCGTCATCGTCGCGCAAGAACCGTTCGCTCTTGCAGGATGACGTCAAACTCCCTTTCTTTGCTGATCTTAGACGCCTCGGCTAATCCTTTATCGTACCAGAATCCCCTAATTTCCAGAGAGCTTCAATCGGATTCCGGAATAGTCTCAGCCGATTCTGAAACAATCTCACTAGTAATTGTTTCTGGGCTCTTTGCATCGTTCCGAGTTTCGGATGACTCCGGAGCCAGAGCGACGGATGCCGTTTCCGCATCGCCCGACGGAGAATGATCCATATCCGCGGCGGCACTGGAATCCAGCGCAGCCTCTGGATTCGACGCCGCCTCGGCTTCCCCTTCTCCCGCGGTTTCTGTCTCCTGGCCGAAATTGCTCGGAAACAGATGCGCGAGCGGGTCATAGGCTGGCGGCTTTGCCGGCGCGGATTCCCGGCTGTCCGGCTGGGCGGCGAGCACTGCCGCTTCAAACTGGCTGTAGTAGCTCAGCACGGCCGACTGAATCATCGTCATGTACTCTTCCATCATGTCCGGAATGCGGGCAAGCTGTTCCGGGGTCATCGCGCCGAGGCTCTCCACCGTGCCCACGCCATTGCGCACCAGCATGTTCAAGAGCACTTCCGGCAGGCCGTGGTTCAACAGAACGGAGACCGGATCGCCCGGCACCACGAGGTTGGACATCTCCATTTCCACCTCCTGGCGCTTTTCTTCCTGGCTCTTGATGTCGATGCGCCAGCCCATCAGCTTCGCGGCCAGGCGAACGTTCTGCCCTTTCTTGCCGATCGCCAGCGAAAGCTGGGTGTCGTCGACAATTACTTCCATGTGGCGGAGTTCCATATCCATGATCGCCACCCGCGTGATCTTGGCCGGGCTCAGCGCGTTGGTGGCAAAGGTCTTCGGATCCTCGGAAAATTCAATGATGTCGATCTTTTCCCCGCGAAGTTCGCGGATGATCGATTGCACCCGCATGCCCTTCATGCCGACGCAGGCGCCCACCGCGTCCACATCCCGGTCATTGCTCTGGACGGCGATCTTGGTGCGCTCCCCGGCCTCCCGCGCGCAGGCTTTTACAACCACGGTGCCATCGTAGATTTCCGGCACTTCCTGCTCAAAAAGCCGGACGACAAATTCGGGATCGGCGCGGGAGACGATCACGCCCGGCGTCTTCCCGGATTTCTCCACGGCCTTGATGATGACGCGGATCCGGTCGCCCATCGAAAAGCCTTCCAGCCGGGATTGCTCGCGCTTGGGCAGCCGGGCCTCGCTCTTCCCGATATCCACCACCATGTCCGGACCCTCGATCCGCTTCACGACGCCCGGGACCATTTCGCCGATGCGGTCGTTGAAATCCCGAAACACGGTTTCGCGCTCCGCCTCGCGGATCTTCTGCATGATCACTTGCTTCGCGGTCTGCGCGGCGATGCGCCCGAGCCCATCGGTCGCCTTGGCGATCCGAATTTCTCCGCCGATTTCGGCATTGGGGTCGAGCAGACGCGCCTTCTCCAGCGTCAACTGGTTGAGCGGGTCTTCAACGGATTCCACGACATGCTTGACGATGAAGATCTGAATCTCGCCGGTCTTCGGGTCAAAGTCGGCCGCCATGTCTTCCTGCGTCTTAAACTGCTTGCGCGCCGCCACCAGCATGGCGTCCCGCACGGCATCGAGCACAATCTGGCTGTCGATGCCCTTCTCCTTGCTGATCATGTCGATACTGCTAAGCAGATTAGTCACGGTCTTCCGTCCTCCCCCGTTTCCCTTTCGTTGTCGAAGGGAACCGGCGTTGATTGAATTTTGGGGAAAGGGCGATGGCGTTAGCGCCAATCGAACTTCAGATGCGCGCGCGCGATTTCGTCCAGCCGCGCGGCGATTCGCAGAGTGGGCGAAACTTCCACGGTGATCTCGCCGGGGAGCTCGGCGCGGAGTACGCCTTCAAAAGTCTTACGGCCATTCCGGGCTTCCTTGAGCACAATCTTGACTTTCTCCCCAGAAAATCGGTCAAAATCCTTTTGCCTGAACAACTTACGTTCTACACCCGGAGAGGATATTTCTAATTTATAGCCTCCCCCAGGAACGACATCTTCTACATCCAGCACGGTCCCTAACTGCTGGGAAACAAACTCACAATCGTTCAGGTTCACTCCAGACGGCTTATCGATCGTCACCCGAATCAAGCGGCTCTTGCCGCCTCCAAGCACTTCCACCTCTACCACCTCCAGGCCTTCGGACTCGGCGACCCGCTCCGCGATCGTGTGGATTTTCTGCGCCAGCGAGGATTCCATAAGCTTCCGTTGCAACAGCCAGACCTGGTTCGAAGCGCTCCTTTCCGCAATCGTCACCAATAAAAAAGTGGGCCGAGGCCCACTTCCGCTTCGAGTCCATGATATCGCAGTCCCGCCCCTATGGAAACCCTGCCGGACGTCCTGTTTGTCGCTCGTCATTGTGGTACCGGACCAAGCGCGCGAGATTAGAGCCGCAATTCACTCCCCGCACTTTGATACATTGCAAATGTTCCGCTGCATTCGCCCATGGCAATCTTTGAACATGGCGCGCCGGATGCGGATGAAAGCGCATTTAACCGCGGGAAGAGCGAAGAAGGAGAAGCCGCATGAGTTCCGTTTCCGTTGATCGACGTGGATTTCTTGGCGCCGCGGCCGCGGCTGCCGGTTTGGTTTCCGTGTCGCCGTCCGCGGCGGCGGCGGTTGGCGGCAAGAAGCCGCAATTTCAGCTCTCGGTGGCGTCCTACTCGCTCCGCAAGTTTGATCGCGCCGCCACCATCAAGATGGTGAAGGATCTGGGCGTCACGAACATCTGCATTAAGTCGTTTCACATGCCCTACGAATCCACCCCGGCGCAGCTCGCCGAATACCGCAAGGAATTCGAGGACGCAGGCTTGAAGATCGTCGGAGGCGGCACGGTTAGCCTGCAGAAGGAAGACGAAAACGATATCCGAAGCTACTTCGAGTACGCGAAGAACGCCGGGATGCCGATGATGGTGATCGCGCCCACCGTGAAAACGCTCCCGATGATTGAGAAGTTTGTGAAGGAATACAACATCGCGGTGGCCATTCATAACCATGGCACCGAGGACAAGCACTTCCCCGGCCCGCAGGATGTTCTGCCGCATATCAAGAACATGGACCCGCGGGTGGGGCTCTGCATCGATCTCGGCCACACCACCCGGACCGGCATCGACGTCGTCAAGGCGATTCAGATGGGCGGCAAGCGGATTCTCGATATTCACATGAAGGATCTGGCGAACCTCATGAACAAGGATTCGCAGGTCGCCGTGGGCCGCGGCGCCATGCCGGTGGCCAGGATTTTCGCGACGCTCGCCAGCATTGGCTATACCCATTGCGTGGGTCTCGAGTATGAAATCCACGCCGACAATCCCTATCCGGGCATGCTCGAATCGATTGCCTACCAGCGCGGGATTCTCGCGGCCATGAACGTGTAGCTCGACGGCGAATCGCACCGGGGTCGGCCAAGGCCCCGGCGCGCGTCCGCGCTCAACCCCGGTTCCCCGCCAGCCAGCGAGGGAGAACCGTCAGCCCGCGCTGCCGTCGTACACCTGCAAGCCTCTCAGGCGAATGGGCCCGATTGCGTTCTGAACGCGCAACCGCAGGGCCACCGCGTCCACCGGTGGGAAGAGATGAATGCGCTTGCTCCCGACCGTGGTGCCGCGTGCAATCTCCGTCCAGACCGCCGGATGCGCCGGATCTTTCACCGCCTCGACGGAGTGGGCGGCAATCGTCTGTCCATCGCCGAGCCATTCGCGCAGAAGTACCCGGTCGAAACGCAGCGGCTTCTCAAACCGCGCGATCACGTCGAGCGACCTCTCCGTCGCGGGCGCGGCGAACTGGCGGAGGGAATCGACATCCAGCAGCACGGAGTTGTCCCGAAGGGGCTGGTTGCCCGC
>JBDIBK010000134.1:0-10574 GCA_039812845.1 Bryobacterales bacterium | reverse complement strand
GCCCCCGCCTCAGACCGTCGCGTCAGCGACAGGCAGCAATTAGCCAGGCGTTTCACACGCCTGGATTCGCCCCACCCGCCGCCATCCGTGCCCGGCCCCCGCCTCAGACCGTCGCGTCAGCGACAGGCAGCAATTAGCCAGGCGTTTCACACGCCTGGATTCGCCCCACCCGCCGCCATCCGTGCCCGGCCCCCGCCTCAGACCGTCGCGTCAGCGACAGGCAGCAATTAGCCAGGCGTTTCACACGCCTGGATTCGCCCCACCCCACGACCCGCACCGCGTCAGCGGTGCCTCAACTCCCCCCAGCCCCAGCGCCCTGTTCCCGAGCCCGGAGGGCGGCATGAGCCAGCCCCGAGCCCGAAGGGCGGCATGAGCCAGCCGGGTGCGTAAGCGCCCGGAATCCCCTCCGCTCCTCCTCCAGCCGAGCGTCAGCGAGACCGCGTCGCGACGGCCCGCTTGCCGGCGCGACAACAACGTACCGCCCTCGCTACCGCAACCCAAAATCCAGGCGTTCCGTCCCCGCCCATCCGCCGCCGGTTCCGCACTTTCCGATTCATATCCCGCCTCGAATCAAGCACTTTGCGCTCGCCACTCCGGAATCCGTCCGTCGCTGCCGCTATGCTCTTTTCGGGGAGAGGTCCAGGCTGCCCGATTCGAGACCATCCCCACCCGAAGGAGCTTTCAATATGTCCACCGCAACCGCATTCCCCGAGTCCGAAACGCGCGCGACCGAAACCCCGCCGGAGTATCATCCCGCGCCGAAACCCACGCCCCGTGTGCACACCGCACCGGAGCCCGCATCCTGGCAGAAAACCATCCTCGACCTCCTCTCCCAGGGCGCGTCCGTTACGGACGCCATGCGGCACGTGGGCTACTCCTCCGCCGCCTTCTGCAAGGCCTGCACGCGCCATCCCGAATTCCGTGCCCAGACAACCCGTGCCTGCAACGGCTACCGCGCCCAGGTCGCCGAAGAGTTCCACGATGCGGAAGCCTGCGCCCGCATGCTGGTGGATTCCGTCATGCGCGACGAAGCCCTCCCTGCCAGCTTCCGCCTCCGCGCCGCCCTCGCCATCCTCAACCGCAAAGGCGATCACTGGCTCCCCAGTTCCATTCCCGCGGATGGTATGGACGCCGTGGACACTGTGGACAACGTCGACGGCCTCGTCACACTGGACATCGTGGACATCGCACGCATCGCCCACGCCACAGACACTGTGGACACCACGGACACTGTGGACACATTGGACACCATGGACACACCGAGCGCCGCAGACCGCGCATACCCCATGGACACTGTGGACACTCTGGATAACCCGGACGCCCCGGACACTGTGGACACCTTGGACAGGATGGACACCACAGGCACTGTGGAGGTTGTGGACACCGTGGACACCGTGGACACCCTGGACACCGGGTACAACATCGGCCCCCATGCCTCCCAGCCGCCGATGCACCCCGCGCCGCGCTTCCGCTCACCAGCCACCGCTCCCGCCGCCTCCACTCCCCGCAAGCGCCCCTGCGCGGCTGTTCTGCATCCTGTCCATCGGCGAGGCGGTCATCCGAGGTGCCTATGTTAGTCTGGATGGTTAGGCCTGAATAATCATGATCAAAACCAGCAACGTTGCGGAACTAGAAGCCATTTCAAAGAAAATCCGGCGGCACATCGTGACGATGATTACGGCGGCGAAGTCCGGACATCCCGGAGGCTCTCTCTCGGCCGTGGAGATTCTGGTAAGCCTCTTCTTCGACCGCATGAAGCACGACCCGGCCAACCCTTCATGGCCGGACCGGGACCGCTTCATTCTCTCCAAGGGGCACGCCGCTCCCGTGCTTTATTCGGTGATGGCCGAATGCGGCTATACGTCCGTGGAGGAGCTCAACAATCTCCGCAAGCTGGGCTGCATTTATCAGGGGCATCCCGACGTGCGGTTCATTCCCACGCTCGACGCCTCCACCGGGTCGCTAGGCCAGGGCCTGTCGCTCGCCCTGGGCATGGGCTGTGGAAACCGGCTCGACGGGCGCGCTGGGCGCATTTACTGCGTCCTGGGAGACGGTGAAATTCAGGAAGGACAGATTTGGGAAGCCGCCATGTTCGGCGCATTCCACAATGTCACGAACGTCGTGCCCATCGTCGATTACAACCGCATCCAGCTCGATGGTTTCGTGAAAGACATCATGGCGGTGGAGCCGCTTGAAGATAAGTGGCGCAGTTTCGGATACCACGTGATTTCCGTGGACGGCCACGACATCGCCGCGTTGCAAAACGCCTGGGATGAAGCTGCCGCTACCACCGCCGCGCCGTCCGTCGTCATCGCGCACACCATCAAGGGGAAGGGCGTCTCCTTCATGGAAAATAACCCCAAATTCCATGGAACCGCGCCCACCGGGGACGAAATGGAAAAGGCTTTAGCCGAGCTTGCATAGAGAGTTTGCCCACTCCAGGCAGCGTGAAACCAACCAGAGGAAACGAATTACGATGGCGCTATCTACAACTTACGAACTGAAACCTGGAATGGCTACCCGCGAGGCGTTTGGCCGCGCCCTGGCGGATCTGGCGAAGTCGAACTCCAGGATTGTCGTCTGCGACGCGGACCTCTCCAAATCCACCATGACCCACTTTTTCGCGGCCGAGTTCCCGGAGCGCTTCTTCTCCGTTGGAATCGCCGAAGCGAACATGGTGGGCATCGGCGCCGGTCTCGCCGCGGAGGGCAAGATTCCGTTTGTCTCGAGTTTCTCCGTCTTCGTCGTTAACAAGGGGTTTGAGCAGTTGCGCACGGTGGTTGCCTACCCCAACCTCAACGTGAAGGTCGTGGGTACGCATAGCGGCATTTCCATCGGCGAAGATGGCCCTTCCCAGATGAGCATCGAGGATCTCAGCCTTGCCTGCTCGCTCCCCGGTTTTGTGGTGCTTTCTCCCGCCGACGAAAAGTCCATGCGAGCCTGCATCGCGCTGGCCGTGGATACCGTCGGGCCTTTCTTCGTGCGTGCCGGAAGACCCAAGATGCCGGTGATTTACGACTCGGAAGACGGCTTCAAGGTCGGGGGCTCCCGCCAGTTGCTCGATGGCCGCGACGTCACGCTGATGGCCCATGGATTGATGGTATCCGAAAGCATTCGCGCCGCCGAAGCGCTGGATGCCGAGGGCATCTCCGCGCGCGTTGTCGACATGTATTCCGTGAAGCCGCTGGACCGGGAGACTATCGTGCGCGCGGCCACGGAGACGGGCGCGATTGTCGTCTCGGAGGAGCATCTGGTGGATGCCGGGCTCGGTGTGCGCGTCGCGCAGGTGGTGAGCGAAGAGCGCCCCTGCCCGATGGCTTTTGTGGGCCTGACCGGCTACGCGGAATCCGGCACGCCGGACGAACTGCTCGACAAATATGGAATGCGCGCCGCCTCCGTGGTCGCGGCCGCAAAGCGCGCGCTCGCGAGGAAGAAGTAGTTCACAGGGGCGCTCGTTGGATCGGCTTCCGCCCTACGACAATGTCACAGTCACCGGACAAGAGCAACGGGACGCTCGGCATGGCGTCTCCTCTTTCGGAATCGATTTCGCCCGGTTCTGCTTCGGCGGATATCGGCGACGAATCGGCGCCAAAGGAACTGCTGCGCACAGTCATCCGCCGCTTCCACAATGAGGTGGGTTCTCCGCTTGCCGCGATCGCGATTCGTCTGGAACTGCTTCGAAACGGAAGGAGTTTCGATCCCCCCGCGGAGGCGCTTGTCGACGAACTTTCCCGCAATATCGGTGAGGTGATCGAGTCCGTGCGCCACTCGCTCAAGGACCTTCGGGATCTCGAATCCTCCTCCCGTTGGCAGCCGTGAAAACCGCACATTTCGTGCAGCGGTTGTTCTGGATCACCGATTGCTGATAGGGTATTTTCTAAGGTTACCAGTAATTCAAGGCGCCGTTCGCACTCGCCAGTAGTGCCAGCGTCGGAGAACCGGCGAGTTCTCCGTGCGGAATGCGGTTCTCCAGATCGAGGGAGATCTGCGATTTCCGAAGGGCTTGCTCCTTTACCTTCTCATCTTCATTGAGGTCCCGTTCTTCGCCGCTCGGCGCTTGCCCGGATTCTCGGGCAGATTCGGTCAAAGAACTGGATCCGCTCGGATGAGTGTCCTAAGAATGCGATGCTAACAAGTGTCTTGATTGTCGACGATCACCGCATTTTCCGTGAGGGCGTGCGCGAACTCTTGCACCAGCGGGAGGAGTTTGAGGTGGTCGGAGAGGCTGGCGACATCGAAGAGGCGGTCAGCCTCGCCGCGTTGCATCAGCCGGATATCGTTGTTCTGGATTTGCAACTCGGCGAGGCGGACGGCCTCACTGCGATCGCTCCCATCCAGATGCGCAGCCCCCTCAGCCGGGTGCTCGTCCTGTCGATGAACGATGATGAGCATGTGGTGAGCCGCGCGTTGCAGATGGGCGCGCGCGGCTTCGTCCTGAAGAAGGGAAGCTCCGACGACCTCAGGCTGGCCTTGAAAGCCGTAGCCGCTGGCGGTGTTTTCCTGTCTCCCGAGGTTTCCGAAGCCATTGTGCGCCGCACGCACCCCGCGGGCAGCCGGAAGCGCCCGGCAGTGGAGGGGCTCGAATCCCTTTCCGCGCGTGAAATAGAAGTGCTGAAGCTCGTCGTGGATGGGTACACCAGCAAGGATGTGGCGAACACGCTTCATTTGCAGGTGGAAACCGTGCGCAGCTACCGGAAGACAATTATGCGGAAGCTAGGGGCAAAACACGTCGCCGGGCTTGTGAGCATCGCCATGCAATCCGGCATCCTGAAGAAGCGCCAACCCTGACGCGGAGTTCATTCTCACTGAGCGCATTGGTTTCGCGGGAAATGAAACTATAATACGGTTACGCGAGAAAGCGTCCATGCCATATTCTCAGTTGCCTCGACCCATTGCCGACGCGCACCTGCATTTCTTTTCCTATAACTATTTCCGCTTGCTAACCGCCGAACGCGGCGAGGATTCCGGCGAAGCGGCAATCCAGCGGACCGTGGACACACTGGGCTGGGAAATGCCCGACAAGTCGCCTGTCCTGTTCGCCGAACGATGGCTGCTCGAGATGGAGCGCCATCACGTCGGCCAGGCCGCGATCATGGCGTCGGTCCCCGGCGACGAAGATTCCGTGGCGGAGGCAATGGCTGCGTTGCCGTCGCAGTTCTTCGGCTACTTCTTCGTCAATCCCCTCATCGACGACGCTCCCGCCGTGGTGCGCCGAAATCTCAGCCGAGGGATGAAGGGAATTTGCCTGCTGCCCGCGATGCACCGTTACTGGCTGCGCGAGCCCCGCGTGGACATGGTGGTGAAGCTCGCCGCCGAAGTGCCCGGCACCATTGTTTTTGTGCACTGCGGATTGCTCGCCGTTGGTGTGCGCGGGAAACTCGGGCTGGCCTCCAACTTTGATATGAGCTTCTCGAATCCCATTGATCTGCACGCCCTCGCTCTGCGTTTTCCCACCGTGAATTTTGTCGTGCCCCACTTTGGCGCGGGCTATTTTCGTGAAGCGCTAATGCTCGCTCACCTCTGCCCGAATGTGTACTTTGACACCTCCAGCCCCAATTCCTGGATTCGCTTCCAGGAATCGAATATCGGGCTTGCCGATGTCTTCCGCAAGGCGCTCGACGTGGTGGGGCCGAAACGGCTGCTGTTCGGCTCGAATTCCACGGGCTTCCCGAAAGGCTGGGATTCAACAATCGTGGAGGCGCAATGGCGGGTATTCGAAGAGCTTGGCATTTCTCTGGAGGACCGCCAGGCGATCCTCGGAGACAATTTCCGCCGCCTGATGGGTGTGGCGCAGACCTGAGCGAACGGCAAGGGGCGTCACACGCGGTGACGCCCCTTGCGAACCTTTCCCTTTCCACGGATTGGCTTAACTCTTCATTGCCGCCGCGTACCTTCCGGAAATGGCATCCCAATCCAGCGTATTCCACCAGGCCGTGAGGTAATCCGCCCGCCGGTTCTGGTAGCGCAGGTAATAGGCGTGCTCCCACACGTCCACGCCCAGCAGCGGGGTGTGCCCGATCATCCACGGATTGTCCTGGTTCGGTGTCGAGCTGAGCGCCAGTTGTTTGCTCCCGTCCACGCTGAGCCAGGCCCATCCGCTGCCAAACTGCTTCGCGCCGGCGCCGTTCAGTTCCGTCTTGAACTTGTCGAAGGTGCCGAACTTCTTCTCGATCGCAGCCAGCAGCTCGCCCTTGGGCTGACCGCCGCCGTTCTTCTTCATGATTTTCCAGAACAGGCTGTGGTTGGCGTGTCCGCCGCCGTTGTTACGGACGGCGGTGCGCACCGCTTCCGGCACGCTGTTCAAATTGCCGAGAATCTGTTCCAGGCTTCTTCCCGCAAGCGAAGGCTGGCCTTTCACGGCATTGTTCAAATTCGTCACATAGCCGGCGTGGTGCTTGCCGTGGTGGATGGTCATCGTCTGAGCGTCGATGTGCGGCTCCAGCGCGCCCACCTCGTAAGGCAGCGCCGGCAGCGTGAAGGGGGCGGCGGTCTGCGCTTCCAGGGCGCTTCCACCCGCCGCGGCAACGGCCATGCCGGCGGAAATCGTCTGCAAAAAGTCTCGGCGTGTGTTCATGAATCCTCCCGAATCATTCTAGTGGATGCGCGAGGACCATTCCGGGAAGCGAATGTTTTGCCTATCCCCTTGTGCTTGCGGCTGGGATTCGCTGGAGGAGCTGCTGAAACTCCTCCCGGCTCTTCGTCCCGATCGTGAAACAATCCACCACGTCGCTTGCCAGAGCGTATTGCAGGCACTCATCGGCCCTGCCGACGAGCTGGCCGGCACCGAGAATTTTCATGCCGATGATCCCCTTGCCCTTGTTCTTCATCTCCTTGAGGACGGAGACTACCGTCTTCGGGTTGGCATCCATCGCCACCCCCGCCGGATTGATGCGGGCCAAATCCACTTCCACCCAATCGCTGTTCGCCGCCGCTTTGAGCGCGCCCAGCGTATGGCAGCTCACGCCCTTGGTCCGGATGAGGCCCTTCTCCTGCGCTTCGGAGATAAAATCCATTGCGCCCCGCCGCTCCTCCGGCCACGTGTCGCTGGTCATAAAATGCAGCAGCATGATATCGATGTAATCCGTGCTGAGTTCGCGGCGATACCGGTCGAAATCCGCTTGCATCTCCGCATGCGTATGGGCGTGGGTCTTCGTGAGGATGGTCACCTTCTCGCGCTTCACCGTCTTCAGCGCTTCTCGCACATGCGGATGGCTGCCGTATTGGTCCGCGGAATCCCAGAACGTGACGCCGTTGTCGGCTCCGGCGCGCAGCAGATCGGCCAGGCCGCGAACGCCGAGAGTGCGCGTCTGCTGCGAACTTCCCCCGGAACCGTTCGTGCCCGTGCCCATGGCCAGCCTGCTGAGTTTCAGTTTGCGGGGGCCCAGCGTGACGATATCGGATGCATGCTTCGCGCGGGGTGCCGCGTAAGCCGCGTAGGGAAAGTCCCGGAACGCGCCCGCAACCGCGGCGCCGCTCACCGCGCTCCCGAGAAAACGTCTTCGTTTCAGCATCTCGCGGTACTCCCTTCGCCGGGCGTGATTGTCGCCGGAGTCTCAGTGTATCGAAACGGTTGCGCGCGTCAAGGGGGCTATCGCCTGGGCACGCTCGCCCTTTGCGGGGCCAGCCGCCGGAGCCGGTCGAGCGCTTCCTCGCCCCCGCCATAACGGGCGCTCAAATAGGCCGCCGTGAAGTCTCTCAGCCACCCCATTCCGGGAAACGCGGCCACCGCATCCGCAAACTCCGTGCTGGTTTGCCAGGCGGGCTTCACGTAGCCGCGGCTTGCCAGGGATCGAAGCGCCTTGGCATAAATGCGAGAAGCTTCATCGTCGGAGGTGGCACGCGTCCGGATCGCCCGCTGCCTGTTAGTCCAGATGCGCTTCAGCCAGATCCGCCAAAGCAGAGCTATTGCGATCGCGAAAGCGCCGAATATCGATGCCCAGCCGGCGAGTCTCTGGGCGTCGGCTCCGCCCAGCGCTTCGAGCGCATGCAGCGTAAGCTCACGCGCCCCCCGGCTCGTCGATTCGGCGCTTCCGGCCAGGGTCAATTGACGGCCCAGGTCATAGGCGAGCACCCAATCCTGCCAGAACGTGTCCACCGCGTCCCTCCACAAACGGAGGCGCGACATCAGCAGCGACATCGGGAGTTGCCGGCTGGAGGGCGTCGGGTCAAATCCGTACCAGCCTCTCTCCGGCAGCCAGACTTCCACCCACGAATGCGCGTCCGACATCCGAACCACATGCCAGCCGGTCAGCGGGTTGTATTCCGTCACCAGAAACCCCGTCACCACCCTGGAAGGAATTCCCAGTGTGCGCAACATCACCGCCAGCGCGGATGCGAAATACTCGCAGTGCCCCTCGCGGGTTTCAAACAGGAAACGCGCGAGCGGATCTTTTCCCCCCGCGCGCGCCTTCCCCAGGCTGTAGTGGAAATTTCCCCGCAGGTAGGAGGCGAGGATGCGCGCCTTGTCGAGCGGATTGCTGTAGCCTTCGGTGACGCTGCGCGCGAGCTCTTCGATGCGCGGGTCCAATGGTGGCAGGTGCAGCAGATCTTCTCCGCGAACCGCGCCCAGTTCGGTGGCGCTCAAGGAGGCCATTCGTCCTTCAGCGAGTTCCCGCTCCCCATCGAAGAAGCTGAAGGCCGCATACTGAACGTCTTCCTTTGGAGCCAGCGGCAGACGCACCGTGCGGTCCGGATAACGGAAGAGGTAGCCCTGCTCGATCCTCAGAAACTCCGCGAGACCGGGCAGAAACAGAAACTCGCCCAATTGCGACGAAAGATGCACTTCATATCCGCCGCGAACCCCCGCCCGGCGGCGCTGCGCGGGAGATGCCAGAAAGATCTCATTGGCGTTGATGCGGACAAGCTCTCCCCGCTGGTTCGGGTTGCTCCATCGCCTGCCGTCGAAGTGGCTGAGCGTCGCGCCCCGCCAGTGCGTGGGAAACGGCGGGGCGGCGCTCGAGGCGTCGAGAGCGATCTCCCGGATGCGCATCACCACCGCCGGATTCTGCGTCAGTTCGCCATACCTGCCCAGCACCATCTCCCGCGCGAAGCCGGAGCTGAGCGGGCGCTGCAGTTGGAACTGGTTCAGGATCGCCTTCGCCGAGCGGGGCAGGGCATAGAACAGGCCCAGGGACATCACCAGAATCCCGCCCGAGATGAGCAGGCTCGCCATGGTCAGGCGCAGCGGCAGACGCTGCGTTCCCGCCGCCACCACCTTGTGGACGGCAAGCGAGCGCCGCAGTTCCAGGCTGGTGAACGACATCACGCTGAACGTCAAAAATCCGAGCAGAAAGACGAAATAGAGAAAGTCCGAGCTGAGAATCGCAGCCACCACGAGCAGCAGGAAAGAGAGCACCAGCAGAGCCAGGTGGTCCCGGTTGCCTTGCGCGGAAAGCAGCTTCACCAGAGCGAGAAAGAAAATCAGGTGTACCGTCGCTTGAATGAAATCGCCGGACCACCAGAAGATGTCAGCGGGGTAGAGCGCGATGGAGACCGCCGTCAGCGCGCCGATCAGCCATCCAGGAAGCCGCTGCGGCGCGAGCCCAAAGAGAGAAACGGCCCGGTACAGCAATGCGGAGCAAACCACCGCGGACGTGGGCACGTCGAGCGTGCCCGTGCTCAGCATGGCCAGATAGCCGCACAGCACCAGCCCGAGTGTGGAGAATTCGAAGAACAGGTCAACGGACCGTGAGCCCTCCGCAGTCCGCGGCCGATGGTTCCGCCGCGGCTGAACGCCGGGATTGACGGTCTGGGACGACATCGCCTTCGCTCTCGTCTAATCTTTCCTTGGTTCCGGCCCGTCGGGGTGCGTAGCCTTTTGAAACTCCAATAGAAATGGACGCCGCGCTTCCATCGCGAGTTCCGCCAGGCCCAGCGCGACAAAACTGGACCCCTTCTGGAAGTAAAACTCCCCGGCGTGGCGCGGATACGTCTGCACCGCCTCGAACGCCGACGTCGGAGACGGCATTTCATACACCGTTGCCTGCACGCTGGTATCGGGGCTGCGATAGGTCGCGCGAACCGCGTGGATGGCATTCAGTCTGCGAAGCGCCTCCGGGAACGTCGCCGGGTCCACCGGAGCCTCGCCGGAACGCTTCCAGGCGCCGATCTCCGCCGGAAGCGATAGCGCCTCTTTGGGAGGCGTGCAATTCAGAAACAACGCGACCCCGACCACCGTCGCCGATGCAAGAATCGTCAGCCTCGGCGTCGCCAGTCCCCGCCCCAATCCCGCAATAACCTGAGTGAGTGAAGAAAACATGATGTCCACGAATGCTGCCTTCATTCTTTCACGAAGAGCCCGGCCGCACTGTGGAGTCGTGATGGGGGATATCCGTTTACTGTGGCTCCATGCTCAGAGAGCCACGGCAGCGAAGGGTGGCGTCCGTCTCCGGATGCCTCCCCTCCGCCTGTGGGCACTAAAAGACGTACTTCAACCCGAACTGAATGCGGCGCGGGTCCGCCGCCGTTGTAATCTCCCCTGCCGCCGGCGTGCCCACTCCCGTCGCCGGCCGGCCGAAGTTCGCCGTATTCGTGAAATTGAAGCTCTCAAAGCGGAACTGCACCTGGTGGCCTTC
>JBDIBK010000133.1:0-10596 GCA_039812845.1 Bryobacterales bacterium | reverse complement strand
GTGTGCTCGTAGAGCGCATCGGACCAAGCTTCCAGCCCCGCCAGCAGAGCCGCGCGGCGGCCCTCGGGAATCGCGGGATGGAGCCAATCCCACGCGAAGGCCAGAGCCTTGGGCCAATGTTCAGTCGCGAAAAAGTCGCTATCGACCTGCTTAAAGAACGCGGCGGGGTCCACGCCCAGGGCGATCTTTTCGAAGAGCGTAATTGCCCTTTCGGCGGCGCTCCGGTCCTCTTCGATCTGATAGACCAGCGCCATTGCTTCGAGCGCGGCGGCGAGCGCAACCCCGCGCCGGCCAACGAGGTCCTTCAAATCCAGATCCGGCACGGTCTCTTCGTTCGCCATGGCGCGGACTCGCTGGTAGGCTTCCGCCGCCAGGCCCGCCCCTCGGGCGCGGCTGCGCAGCGCCGGCAGTTCCGCGGCACTGAAAATAATTCCAGGGTGGGTGCCCGGAGCCACCACCGTATAGGTGCTTGTGGGCTTCGTCTCGGAGGTTGCGGATGCCGGGTCCGAAGCAAGCAGCGCCGCGGCGGGCGCACTCAGAGTGGAAGCCAGAATGTTTCTCCGGCTCATCGGAATGAAAGTCATGATTTCCTCGGCGTGAAACCGCGCGGTAACGCGGAACTCCGAGTGTATCGAACTCGCCAGCGCATTATCCCGCGGCGGAGCCTGGCGAGTTGGCATCGAGGCTCCCGCTCAGCGCCGCCATCGCGTCGCCAATCATCCCGGTCCACTCTGTGGCGTCGCATTCGCTCCACAGAACATGCTCCCAGCCGGTGACAATTCCGTTGGCCCAGAGCACGGCGATCCGCACGGTATCGTCTTCCGCCTGGCGAAAGAGCAGACGATAGCTGCCCGTCGCCATCGGCCAGAAACACTCGCCCCGGCCGAATTGCAGCAAGTCGTCGGTTGCGGCTCTTAGCGAGGCTAGCGCGGCGAGACCATCCCAGGCACTGACGCTGGTGGTCTGCTCCCGCTGCGTAAAGTGACAATGCAGACGCCCGGTCGATTCCATTTCCAGCCGCAGTTCCATGCTGTCAGTATAAATAAGATACTGGCATCCCTGTTCGGTGAGACCAGCGGGCGCCCCACGCAGCCGGCCGTTCGCGGGAAGCGCGTGGGCGCTCTACCGCAGGAACACCCGCCAGACCGTCACTGCCAGCGCGTGCGTCACCATGGCTGCCCGCACGCCTTTCCCTTTTTGGAAGACGAGGCCATACCCCAGGTGCGCCACGGCCGCCAGTGCGGCGAACTTCCAGTTGGGAAATTTCCCGCCAAACGGCAGATGCACGGCCCCGCTCACCAGGGTTGCGATGGCCAACCCCCGCCACACGGACCCCGTCCACGCGGAAGCCCATTGCTGCAGCAAGCCGCGCAGGAAGAACTCCTCGGAGAGCGCCACCACCCACAGGAAGCCCAGAAAGCTCCCCGCGGCGATCAGCCCCATCTGCCAGGCGGGCCGCGTCCACTCGCGAACGGTGAAGAAGTCGAGCGCCCAGCCCAGCCCCAGGAGCGGGGGCATCAGCAGCAGGAAGCCCAGAATCCCCACGCGCCACTCCCGCGCGGTAGGCCAGAAGCCGAAGCCCGTCCCTTCCATCCGCCGCAAGAGCAGCGCCGCGAAGATGCCGAGACGGATCCACATCACCCGGCCCAGGAATTGTGCCTGCAGACGCTCGGCCGCATCCGGGTAAATCCAGGCGAATACGCCGCCCAGCATCACCGAGCCCATCAGGGTGAGAAAGCCCAGATCCACGATCAGCCCCGCCGGCCCATGGCGCGCGCGCAGCAGGGCATACCAGCCCGCCCCCGCGCCGGTCAGCGCGAGCAGCGCGGCCGCGCCGGCAAGGCTGCCCGCCCCCGTGCCCACGCTGTAGATCGCGTAAGGGAGAAGCGCCGAGAGCCATAGCAGCCCCGCCAATTGCCCCGGCGTAAAGCGCCGCACCAGGCTGTTCCGCGGCACTTCCCATCCCGGCGCGAGATAGAAAGCAATCTCCACGCATGCCGCCAGCAGGAATGGCAATCGCACGCCAACGGAGATATCCTTGGGCAAAAGAAGCCATGCCGCCGCGGCGGCCGCCAGCCAGACAACCGCCAGCGTCACGCGCAGGCTTGCCGGAATCGCAATGGGAACCTTCATGCGGAAATACGCGCCTATCTTAGCATTGGCGCTGGTGTGCGCCTCCGCGCCCGGTGCGGATACATCAAGCCAGACCGCTCCGCGAGATCTGGCGCGCCGCGTCGCCCGCAAGGAGACGCTGATTCGTGAATTGCGGGATCAATACACGTTTCGGCAGGACTTCCGCTTCGAAGAGATCGCCACGAACGGGCGGCGCTCCGGGCTCTATCATGAGGTCCGCGACGTCGTGTTCTCTCCGGGCAAGGAACGCAGCGAAGCACTGGCATCGCCTCCCGTGAACACGCTCGCACGCATTCGCCTTGCCGACGAGGATTTCCACGACGTTCGGGAGATTCAGAACTTTCTCTTCACCGAAGAGGTGCTCTGGCTGTATCGCATTCGCCCTCGCGGCGCGGACCGCATCGGCGGGGAAGATTGCTGGGTGCTCGACGTGAGCCCCCGCAGCGAACTGGAGGGCATGCGCTTCTTTGAGGGGCTGCTCTGGGTGAGCAAGGCGGACGAAGAAATCGTGCGGGCGAGCGGCAAGGCGGTCCCGGAAATCCGCTCGGCAAAATCGGAGAATCTCTTCCCCCACTTCACCACCCAGCGGGTAAAAATCGACGGCCATTGGATGCCGGCCATCACGTTCGCCGACGACGAACTCCCCTTCCAGACGGGACGTCAACGCGTGCGCCTCACGGTGGAGTTCACGAACTACAAGCGCTTCGGGTCGGAGAGCAGTATCCGATTCGGCGGCCCCGAGCCAGCGCCCTAGCCGGCCGCACAGCCAGGCTGCCTGCTAATCGATATTCAGGACGCGCTTAATGGTTCCCCGTTCGCTCTGGATCTTCTTCTGCAGCATCATGATCCCGTAGATCAATTGCTCCGGGCGCGGCGGACAGCCGGGCACGTAGACATCCACGGGGATAATCTGGTTCACGGGCACGAGGGCATAATTGCTGAACACGCCCGTAGATGTGGCGCAGGCTCCCATCGAAATCACCCACTTCGGTTCCGGCATCTGCTGGTAAAGCTGCCGGATCACGGGCGCCATCTTGTTCGAAACGCGCCCGGCGATAATCATCAGATCCGCCTGGCGCGGCGACCCCCGAAACACCTCCGCGCCGAAGCGCGCAATATCGAAGCGGGAAGCGGACATCGCCATCATCTCGATCGCGCAGCAGGCCAGCCCGAAGAGCATCGGCCAAATGCTGTTGCTTCTGGCCCAGTTGACGGCCATATCCAGCGTCGTGGTGAGCACGCTGTCTTTCAGAAGGTCTGTATTGTCCTGGTCGATCCGCTCGAACAGATTTACATCCGCGCGCAAAACAGCAAGTTCGTTGGTCATGAGGATCCTTGACTATCCTCAGATTACCAGATGCCGGCGGCCAAGCCGCATCCGCCGCTGGCGTCGCCGGCACGCTCCGCCCGGTCTACATGCCGGCTTTGCGCCAGAGCGCGTCCACGCGGCTTTTCACGGCCGCATCCATCTTGAGGACATCGGGCCAGCGGCGGGTGAAGCCCTCCTGCGGCCACTTCTTCGTCGCGTCCACGCCCATCTTGGAGCCGTAGTTCGCGAGGCGGCTGGCGTGATCGAGTGAATCGATGGGGCCCATGACCATCTCGATATCGCGCTCCGGGTCAATGTTGTTCAGCGCTTTCCAGGCCACCTCGCTTACATCCTGGACATTCACATCCTCATCGACCACGACGATGCACTTCGAAAACATGGCCTGGCCGGTGCCCCAGATCGAGTGCATCACCTTGCGGGCATGGCCGGGATAGGCCTTCCGAATCGACACCAGAATCAGGTTGTGAAAGACGCCCTCCGCCGGCATGCAGATATCCACCACTTCGGGCAGTTGCAGCTTCATCAGCGGCAGGAAAATGCGTTCCACCGCCTTGCCCATCCAAAAATCTTCCATCGGCGGAGGGCCGACGATGGTGGTGCCGTAGACCGGTTTCTTCCGATGGGTGACGCACGTGATGTGAAACACCGGGTAATCGTCTTCGAGCGAATAGAAGCCGGTGTGATCGCCAAACGGCCCCTCTTCGCGCAGTTCGCTCAGATCGACGTAACCTTCGAGCACGATCTCGGCGTCGGCGGGCACCAGCAGATCGTTCGTCTCGCTCTTCACCATGCGGACGGGGCTGTTGCGGAGGAAGCCCGCGAACATCATCTCGTCGATATCCGGGGGCAGCGGCGCGATGGCGGAGAAGGTGACGGCGGGGTCCGCGCCAATGGCGACGGAAATGGGCATGCGCGTATCCTTGCCCTCCGCCTTGAGCTGGCGGTAATGGTCCGCACCCTGCTTGTGCGTCTGCCAGTGCATTCCGCAGGTGCGTTCGTCGAAGACCTGCATGCGGTACATTCCGCAATTCGGCTTTCCCGTGCGCCGGCTGACGGAGAACACGAGCGGAAGCGTGATGAACCGGCCCCCATCCTGAGGCCAGCATTGCAGAATCGGGAACTCGTTCAGAGAGAAATCCCGGTGGCGGATGACTTCCTTGCATGCGCCGTCGGAAACCGTCTTTGGAAAAATGTTGCTCAGCTCGCCGAGCTTGGGCAGCATCTTCACCGTGCCCAAAAGGCCCTGCGGCTTCCGGAGTTCCTTCAGTTCCGTAATGCGGTCCGCGATCTCCTGAATGTTGCCGACGCCCAGCGCCATCGCCATTCGTTTGTCGCTGGCAAAGGCGTTGATCAGCAGCGGCACGTTCGAGCCTTTCGGCTTCTCGAAGAGCAGCGCCGGGCCGTTCGACTTTACCGCGCGATCGGCGAACTCGGTGATCTCCAGGTGCGGGTCCACCTCAATCGAAATTCGCTTGAGTTCCTTCTTCCGGTCGAGCGCGCTCACAAATTCCTGCAGATCGTCAAACGCCATGCGGTACGCCTCCATCGGCTTCCAGCCTTGAGATGCGAACGGCTGGGGCCATCGTTTACTATGATGATTCATTTGGAGGCCTGCACGCCGTTTCCGGCGTGGGGCATGGAAGGAATTGCCATGAGCCAACGAATTGCCCTCGTCACCGGAGCCAGCCGCGGAATTGGCAGGGCCTGCGCGCTCTCGCTTGCCGAAGCCGGACACCACGTGGTGCTGGCCGCCCGCCAGATGGAGAAGCTGGAGGAGGCCGCCGCGGAAATTCGCGCGAAGGGCGGCGCGGCGACGGTGATCTCGCTCGACCTCGGGAGCGCGGAGAATATCCGCGAAAGCTGCAAGGCCGTGCTCGCGGAATTGGGCAGGGTGGACATCCTGGTGAACAATGCCGGCATCACGAAAGACATGCTGGCCATGCGGATGAAGGCCGAGGACTGGGAAGAGGTGCTGCGCGTCAACCTGACCGGCACGTTCCTGGTATCGCAAGCGTTCATGCAGGGCATGATCAAGGAGCGCTGGGGCCGCATTATCAATCTCACTTCCGTGGTGGGCCAGATGGGCAACGCGGGCCAGGCAAATTACGCGGCGTCCAAAGCGGGAATGATCGGCCTGACGAAAACGCTGGCGCAGGAGCTGGCCGGCCGCAACATCACCGTGAACGCCATCGCGCCCGGCTTCATCTCCACGGATATGACGGCCGTTTTGAACGAACAGGTGAAAGAAAAGATGCTCGCGCTGATCCCCGCCAAGCGCTTCGGTGAAGCGGCGGAAGTGGCCGGGGTGGTGAACTTCCTCGCCAGCGATGCGGCTGCCTACATCACCGGCCAGGTGATTGCGGTGAACGGCGGAATGTATATGTAGCGGGCGGCGATTCCCGCTACCGCTTCTCCGCCGCCGCCAGATAGAGCGCGTTCAGCACCAGCTTGAAAGTGGCGAAGGTCTGGCCGCGAAACTGCGGACGAATGCCATAGAGCAGCACGCGCCCCTTGCCGAAGCTAACTTCGGTGACCGCATCCTTTCCCTTTATGGCGCTTTCTCCGCTCATCCAGCCGCTCGAGAGCAGATCCTTCTCCGCGTAAGAAGCGACGGTGCGGACCGCCGAAGATGCCGGCGGCGCGTCCTTCAATTCGCGGCTTTCGAAGGCGTAGCCGCCGTCCACAAAGGCGTTCGTCTCCTCCGGCATTCCAGCCCCTGGCAGCGTTCCGTTTGCCACCCGGATGCGCACCACCGCGCCGGGAGCTTTGAACGAGCCGCGCGCCGCGGCGTTGCTCACCGGCAGCGGAAACATCTCGATCGGCAGATTCGTCGCTTCGCCGAAAGTGAGCAAGGTGCCGCCCCGCTCGACGAAGGCGCGCAACGCGAGCACCCCTTCCACGCCGATGCCGCCCGTGTATTCCGGGCGTTGCAGGCTTCTGGCGGCCATCGCCTCGCTCGACGGGCCGCGGCCGGAAAGTGTGGGCAATCCCGCCGGATAGCCATGCAGAATCGAACTCACGGGCTGCGAGGCGATGAGGATGGCGTCGAATCGCTCCCGCAGGTTTCCGCCGCGCACGTCTTCGTTTTTCACCGGCTGCCAGGGGACCCGGTAGTAGTCGAGCAGCCACTGGGTCCAGCCGCCATCCATGTCGCTTCGGTAGGGTTCATAGACGCCCACGCGCGGGGTGCGAAGCCGGTACGCCGCGCTCCCAGCCGCGCTTTCCGTGAGCCACGCGCCATCGGCCGCCATGCCGAGGGGCTTGCCCTGCCGGAGCGCATCGGCAACGGCCCAGAAGCTGGCGTTCTGTTTGCGGTCCCAGGTGGGAGCGGGCGTCGGCACGCGGGGGAGCGCGGCGCTCTGGGCCTGAAACCGGTCGTTCACCCGCGCCACGTCCAGGCCCATCTGCATGGAGAGCGTGTAGCCGGACGAATCGTAAGGCTCCTTCACCGGCCCTCCGTTCAAGCGAATCTCGGGGTACTTGTGCGCTTCGAGCAGGTCCAATAAATATCCGCGAAACGGCTGCGCGGCGCGGATGATGTAGCTTCCCGCGGGGAACGGCCTTCCGTCGGCCGTGAATGCGTCCGATGCCTGTTCCACGGCGATGCCGTTCATCTGCAGCCGGCGCACGAACTCCTGGGCGCTCGAAGGGTCCCACTGGGTGGCGGGAACAATGTACGCGTACGGAGAGCCCTTCTCCCCCTCGGCGATCTGCTCTTTCGCCAGCTTCCAGGACTTCAGGCTCCAGTGCTCCGGCATGCCCGCGGCAAGGCCAAGCACCGCGAGGCTCGTGCTCAAGTTATAGGCGACGCCATCCGAATTGCTCCAGCGGCCGCCCTTCCAGGGGCCTGTATAGAAAATGCTGGGCTTATCCGTGGGTGCTCCATTCGGGAAGTTCTTGGGCAATTGCGCGGGGTCGTAATCGAACGGAGTGGCGTAAAGGAAGCCCGCCGTTTCCGTAAGGATCCCGTGCATATTGTGGAAAGCGGGAGTGCTGCGCAAACCGCCGTTCCACCACCCGTCGAAGCCCACATAAGAAATGGCGCCGGTCTTGCCTTCAACGGCGAGGCGTTCCCGCATCGCAAAGCCGATCCGGTTGATGCCTTCCATCACCGCGGGCGGAATGTTCGGGTTCATCGGCTCCGCGTAAGGCGGGATAAAGATCCGCGCGGGAAAGGGCGGTGCCTGGTGCTGGTTATAAACGATGTGGGGGAACCAATCCTCGAACAGCACCTTCGCCGCATTCCGCGTTTCCCGCAGGTTCAGCATGTACCAGTCGCGGTTGTTGTCGTGGCCGGCATAGCGCTGATAGAGCCCTGGGAAGGGCGCCAACTCATACTCGGTTCCGGCATTCTTCCGGTACCACTCATTCACGTGCTGCATCCCATCGGGATTCATGGTGGGCACCAGCAGCAGCACCACGCGATCCAGGATGCGCTTCGTCTCGCGGCTGTCGTCGGATAGCAGCCGGTAGGCGAGCAGCGGGGTCACCTGCCCCGGCATCGTTTCGCTGGAATGCATCGCGGTGTCGATCCACACCACGGCGGGCGCGTTCGCGGCAATGCTCCGCGCTTCGGGCTCCTCCACCTCGCCAAGAGCCATGCGCTTCTGGTTCGCCTGAATCTCGCTGAGCTTCGCGAGATTGGCCGGGCTGGAGATGAAGGCCATCAGCACGGGCCGCCCTTCGCTGGACTTTCCGATCTCCGTGATCCGGATGCGGTCGCTCTCCGCGCCGAGCTTTCGAAAATACCAGGAGATCTCCTCATAAGTGGCAAGTTTGTAATCGGTCCCCGGCGAAAAACCGAAGAAATCCTCCGGCTTGGTCACCTGCGCGGAGAGAAGAATCGCGGCGAGGGCGCACAGAAAGAGCGCGCGAAACGGGGAACGGCGAAGCATATAGGACAATACTAGTATGACTGTTGACCGCGCTTCGTCGTTCACCATCGGCCTGGTCCAGATGGCATGCACGAAAGACCCATCGCAAAACCTCGCCAAAGCCGTGGAGAAGATTCGGGAAGCCGCGAGCCTCGGGGCTCAGGTGGTCTGTCTGCAGGAGCTGTTCAAGTCCCAGTATTTCTGCCGAAGCGAAGATGCCGCGACCTTCGACCTCGCCGAACCCATCCCCGGCGAGAGCACCGAAGCGATTTGCCGCGTGGCGAAGGAATGTAATGTGGCCGTGGTGGCCTCGCTTTTTGAACGCCGCGCCCCCGGCCTCTACCACAACACGGCCGCGGTGATCGATGCCGACGGTTCGATGCTCGGGCTCTATCGCAAGATGCATATCCCGGACGACCCGCTCTACTACGAGAAGTTTTACTTCACGCCGGGCGATCTTGGCTTCCGCCATTTCGACACCAAATTTGGCCGCATCGCGGTGCTGGTCTGCTGGGACCAGTGGTATCCCGAAGCGGCCCGCCTCGCTTCGATTTCCGGCGCAAGCGTCCTGTTCTATCCCACCGCCATCGGCTGGCATCCGCACGAAAAGGCCGAGTTTGGCGAGGCGCAGCGCGATGCCTGGGCCACCATCCAGCGCGGGCACGCCATCGCCAACGGCATCTATGTCGCTGCCGTGAACCGCACCGGCTTCGAAGGGTCGCCCACCGATGGCCTGGAGTTCTGGGGATCGTCTTTCGTCTCGGACCCCTTCGGGCGCGTGCTGGCCGAAGCGCCGGTGGACCGCGAACACATCCTGATCGCCACCGTTGACCCGCGCCTGCAGGAAGACGTGCGCCGCAACTGGCCGTTCCTCCGCGACCGCCGCATCGACGCCTATGCTCCCATCCTGGGCCGGTGGATCGACTAAGGAAACCCTCAATGGTCATCGATACAACCGCAACCCCTGCCTCCCAGGGTTTCCGCATGCCCGCCGAATGGGAGCGCCACCGGGCGACTTGGCTGGCTTGGCCGCACGAACGAACGGACTGGCCGGGGAAGTTCGCGCCCATCCCCTGGATCTATGGCGACATCGTTCGCCATCTCTCCCAAGTGGAACTCGTCTGCATCCTCGTCCGCGACGAGAAGTTGCGGCGGGAAGCCGAGCGCTGCTGCGAGAAATCCGATGCGAACATGGCAAACGTGGAGTTCTTTGAAGCTCCCACGGACCGAAGTTGGACCCGCGACTTCTGCCCGATATTCGTCTCTCGCGGCCAGGGAGCCACGGGCATACTCGATTTCCGTTTCAATGGCTGGGCCAAGTATCCCAACTGGGCCAACGACGATGCCGCCCCCGCCTTCGTCGCAAGGAAGCTGCGCATGAAGCGCTGGCAGCCGAAGCTGGGGGGAAAGCGCATCGTGCTCGAAGGCGGCAGCATCGACGTCAACGGCGCGGGCCTGCTGTTGACTACCGAGGAGTGCCTCCTCAGCCCCGTGCAGGAACGCAACCCAGGGCTCGCGCGCGACGATTACGAAGCCGTATTTCGCGACTATCTGGGGATCGAGAAGACGCTCTGGCTGCGCAAGGGCATCGCCGGCGACGACACCCACGGCCATGTGGACGATCTCGCCCGATTCGTGGATGAACGCACCGTTGTCGTGGCGGCCGAAGCCAACCCCGAGGACCCCAACTTCGGACCGTTGCGGGAAAACTATCAACTGCTGCGGCGGATGACAAACGCAAAGGGCGAGGCGCTTCGCGTGGTGAAGCTGCCGATGCCCGCTCCGGTTTGCTTTGACCGCTACCGTCTGCCCGCGAGCTATGCGAATTTCTATATCGCGAACGGGATCGTGCTGGTTCCGGTCTTCAACGATCCGGCGGACCGCGAGGCGTTGAACACACTCGCCCGCCTCATGCCGGCCCACCGCATCATCCCCATCTACTGCCGGGATCTCGTGCTGGGCCTGGGCGCGCTGCACTGCATGACCCAGCAGCAGCCGGAGTGAATCGCCACCGGCCTAACGCGGCTCCAGCCAGGCTTGCAGCGAGTCGCGCTGGGCGTTGGCGGGGTTGGGCAGCACTTCCAACTGCCACGAGGGGCGCGGCTCCTCCCGAAGCGTAACGGGAAGGTGGACCAGTTGCCCCAGCCGCGCCACCAGCAATTCCACGGTCTCACCGGCATGGTAATAATCGCCGAACTTGGGCCAGAGCGCGGCGGTGATTCGCCGGTCGCCGATGGCGAGGATTTCATCCTCCACGCT
>JBDIBK010000132.1:0-10745 GCA_039812845.1 Bryobacterales bacterium | reverse complement strand
CTCGACGAACTGCTCACGTTCCTAAGAATTCCGAGTATCTCCACGCTCCCGGAGCACCGCGACGATGTGCGCCGCGCGGCCGCCTTCGTCGCTCAGAGCCTGCGCGACGCGGGTCTGGAGAATGTGGAACTGATTGAGACGGAAGGCCACCCTCTCGTTTACGCCGATTGGCTGCACGCCCCCGGCAAGCCCACCGTGCTTTGCTACGGGCACTACGACGTGCAGCCGCCCGACCCCCTCGACCTCTGGAAGTCCCCGCCCTTCGAACCCGTCATTCGCGACGGCAATCTCTACGCCCGGGGTTCGGCCGACGACAAGGGGCAAATGTACATCCACGTCAAGGCGATGGAGGCGCTGATGCGCGGCTCCGGCAGCCTTCCCGTGAACGTGAAGTTCCTGGTGGAAGGCGAGGAGGAAATTGGCGGCAAGTCCGTGGCCGCCTACGTCGCCGCCAACGGGGCGAAACTGAAGGCGGATGTCGCGCTCGTCTCCGATACGGCAATGTATGCGCCCGGCCTTCCCACGCTCTGCGTGGGCCTGCGGGGCCTCGTCTATACCGAAGTGGCCGTAAAGGGCGCGTCCCGGGATCTGCATTCCGGGCTGTACGGCGGTGCCGCCCCGAATCCGGTTTTCGCGCTCATTGAGTTGCTTGGCCAGGCCAAGGACGCCGGCGGAAGAATCCTGATCCCCGGCTTCTACGATGACGTCGAAGACCCCGGCGAAGTCGAGTTGGAGAGCTGGAAATCCCTGCCTTTCAATGAAGCCGAATTCCTCAGCAAGGAAGTCGGCGCGCGCTCTCTCACGGGAGAAGCGGAATACTCGGTGCTGGAGCGCGTCTGGTCCCGCCCAACGATGGAGGTCCACGGCATTGCCGGCGGTTTCACCGGAGTTGGAGCAAAGACGGTCATTCCGGCCGAAGCCACGGCCAAAGTCAGTTTTCGTCTGGTGCCGAACCAGGACCCCGCGAAAATTGTGGATTCCTTCCGCGGCTTCGTCGAAGAGCGAACCCCGGCGGGCGTTCTTGCGGAAATGCGCGTCTTGAGCGCGGGACCCGCCTGCATGGTGAATCCGGATCACCCGGCCATCCGCGTCGCCGCCTCGGCGTTCGGAGAAGTTTTCGAACGGGAAACGGTCTTTGTTCGCAGCGGCGGCTCCATTCCGATTGTTGGCGATTTCGCCACGCACCTTGGCATTCCCACGATCCTCATGGGCTTCGGCCTCCCCGACGACGGATTGCATTCGCCGAACGAGAAATTCGCGGTGGAAAACTTTTACAAGGGCATTCATACGGTTGCCCACTTCCTGACAAAGTACGGGGAAGCCTCCTGACAAACCCGCCCATCAGCGGAATGAGCCCGTGTGCCGAAGAGGCTGGAGAGGTGTCCTTGCCCGGCGATTCGGCCAAACTGGAGCATGCCCGCATCGTTCGTTCCGCCGGAATTGTCTCCGGTGCGGTTGCTCTCAGCCGCATTACCGGTCTTCTGCGCGAAGTGGTGATGGCCACGCTCTTCGGCGCGGGGCCGGCGATGGACGCGTTCATCCTCGCCTTTCGCATTCCCAATCTTCTTCGGGATCTGTTCGCCGAAGGCGCGCTCTCCTCCGCGTTCGTTCCCACCTTTACGCAATACCTTACGGAGAAGAGCAAGCGCGAGGCCGCCGTCCTGGTCCAATTGGTCTCCACCACCATCGTCCTCCTGGTGGGCGGGCTGTGTCTGCTCGGGATGCTCTTCACACCACAGTTCGTGGATCTGCTGGCAAGCGAATTCCACGCCGTGCCCGGCAAATACGAACTGGCCGTGCAGCTCACCCGCATCATGTTCCCGTTTCTTCTGCTGGTCTCGCTGGCAGCCCAGGCAATGGGCGTGTTGAACGCGTGCAACCAGTTCGCCGTGCCGGCCCTCGCCTCCAGTTTCTTCAACATCGGATCGCTCTCCGTCGGCTTGGCACTTGGCTATCTGGCCGGCCCGGCCTTGGGCATATCTCCCATTGAAGGAATGGCTTACGGAGTCGTCATCGGCGGGGCAATGCAATTGCTGTGGCAGGTGCCCAGTCTGGCGAAGCGCGGCTTCTCCTTCGGCTTCCGGGTGGACTGGCAGCACCCCGGCCTGCGGCACATCATGCGCTTGATGGGACCCGCGATCCTCGGGGGAGCCGCCGTGCAAGTGAACGTCATGGTGAATACCGCCCTTGCCGCCAGCGTGCTGGACCCGTTGCGCGGTGCCAGCGGCCCCATCAGTTGGCTGGGCTACGCCTTCCGCTTCATGCAACTCCCGCTCGGACTCTTCGGCGTCGCCATCGCCTCCGCCACCCTGCCTTCCATCTCGCGCAGCGCCGCCAAGGCCGATTTCCATGAGTTCCGGGAAACGCTGAGCCGTTCCCTGGGCCTGGTTTTCCTCCTCACCCTCCCCTCCTCCATCGGGCTGGCGCTGCTCGGCGATTCCATGATCGGCGCAATTTACGAGGGCGGGCGCTTCCTCCTCTACGACACGCAGCAAACGGCGATGGCCCTGAAATTCTACGCGCTCGGCCTCGTCGGGTATGCCGCCACCAAGATCCTGGCGCCCGCATTTTACGCGATTGACGACGCCCGCTTCCCGATGTGGGTGAGCCTCTCCTCCATCGTCACGAATTTCGTCGTGGCGTACACCATGGTGAAGGTCTATAACGTGGGCTTCTGGGGCTTGGCGCTCAGCACCTCGGTGGTGGCCACCGTGAGTTTCCTGGTCCTGTTTGTCGTCATTCGCAATCGGCTCCAGGGCGTGTTCGGGAGGCGTTTGTTCAATAGCTTCCTTCGCATTTTCTGCGCGTCGATCCTGATGGGAGTGGTCTGCTGGCTCTCAAGCAGCGTCATCACCGCCACTCTCGGCGCTCGCAAGCTCGCCTACATCGTGGACGTGGCCGTCTCGGTGCCCCTTGGCCTGGTTGCCTACACCCTGGCGTGCCGGCTGCTTGGCGTAACGGAGATCGAAGCCGCCCAGCACGCCGTCGCCGGCCCGCTCAAAAGGATGGCGGCCGGCCTGCGTGATAGAATGCGTCCTTAATGTCCCCCGATATTAGACTGCTTATTCCCATCCAGGCGCTCGATGACGCCATCGCCGAATTGAATTCCGAAATCGATAGCCTTCCCAAACACATCGCCGAAATTGAAAAGAAACTTCACGCCCGCGAATCAAAGCTGAAAGCGGATAAAGAAGCCCTGGCCTCGAATCAGAAGACGAACCGCGATCTTGACGGGGAGATCGCGGACCATAACGCCAAAATTTCCAAGCTCAAGGGCCAGATGCTTCAGGCCAAAACCAACGAGCAATTCAAGGCCTTTCAGCACGAAATCGACTTCAATGAGGCGGCGATCCGTGCCGCGGAAGACAAGCAACTCTCCCTGATGGAGCGGGCTGAGAGCCTTTCAGCCAATGTCGCCGCCGCCGAAGCGGCGCTCAAAGGGGAGAAAGCCTCGGTTGCGGCGGAGCGCGCGGAAGTGGAGAAGCGCGTGGCCGAATTGCGGCAATCGCGGGAGAAGGACCTTGCCGAGCACGGTGCGCTGGTCGCGCAGCTCAGCAAGGACGTGCTCCGTCACTACGAAAGCATGAAAGCCAAGGGGCGTCGCAAGGTGGTGGCGGAAATCTCCGCGGGCACCTGCGGCGCTTGCCATCTCACTGTCCGCTTGCAGGTGGTGCAGGAACTCGCCCTCACGGACGAACTGCATCGCTGCGACACCTGCGGCGCCTATCTCTACGTGGCCCCCGTCACCGAAATCGACGAGCACGGGCCATCGTCCTGAAACTCCCCCGGCTGCGTCTTCGCTATCCTCCCACCCCGCGCCCGCCCGGTTTCCTCTGCCCTTGATTCGTGAATCGCGCTCATCACCGGGGCAGGTCAATGCCTCATCCGCCCCGCTTTCACGCTGGAAATGCCGGAGCACTTCCGCCCTCCACATCTGCCTTGCCGCCTGGAATAACGCGTTGATAGCAAACAATTCTGAATGAGCCGATTCACAAAATCTCGGGAGCAAAAACGGCATAAACAGGTACAATAGGAAAGCAGGAGCATTTGCTTACAAGTTGATCGTGTGGATCAAGCGGAAACGAAGAGTTCCCCAAACCGATCCGGGTTGCATACAGAAACTTCGGCTCGCAAGCGGGAACGCCGAGTGCCGCCAACGGGAACTCCCGTCGGCGCTCGTCCTCCAGCCGGCGGCTTCTGTTGAGCGTTTCTGCCTTCCCGGTGAACCTTAGCGCCATGTTTTTGACATCCCTTCCCCTGCTCTTTTTTGCGTCCCGGTCCGCCATGGACCAGGTGATGACGCAGCTTTTTGACGATACCTTCGCGGGAATTCATCAGCCGGCGCTCTTCGATTATTCCTTGATGGTCCCGTATTTCGTCCTCTTGGCGATTCTGTCCGTCTTCGGCCTTCACCGCTTTGAGATCCTGTGGCGGTATTACCGGAACAAGAAGAAGCTGAACCTGCCGCCCGCCGAATATTTCGCGGAACTTCCCCGAGTCACCATCCAGCTTCCGCTCTACAATGAGCAAAACGTCGTGGAGCAGCTCATCGAAGCGGTGAGCAAGATGGATTACCCGCGAGACCTCCTCCAAATCCAGGTGCTCGACGATTCCACCGATGGCACAACCGCGGATTGCGCCGAAGTGGTTGCCCGCTACCAAGCTCTTGGCCTGCCCATTGAACTGCATCACCGCACCAACCGGAAGGGCTATAAAGCGGGCGCGCTCGAAGAAGGACTGCAGACCGCAACCGGCGAATTTGTCGCCGTATTCGACGCCGACTTCCTTCCCCCCGCCGACTTCCTCCACCGCACCATCCACTATTTCACTGACCCGAACGTGGGCGTTGTCCAAACCCGCTGGGGCTACACCAACCGCGATTTCAATCTCCTCACCGAAGTCCAGGCCCTGCTGCTCGATGCGCATTTTGTCCTCGAGCATGGATCGCGCTGCGCGACGGGCGCTTTTTTCAACTTCAACGGCACGGCGGGCATCCTCCGCAAGTCGATGATTCGCGATGCTGGCGGCTGGCAGCACGACACCCTCACCGAAGATTCCGACCTTAGCTACCGCGCGCAGTTGAAAGGCTGGCGCTTCGTCTACCTGCCCGACGTGGTTTGCCCCTCCGAACTCCCGGTGGAGATGTACAGCTTCCAGACCCAGCAGTTCCGCTGGGCGAAGGGCCTCACCCAGGTCTCGAAAAAGCTGCTGCCGGCCCTTTTGCGCTCCGATGCGCCCCGGCACGCCAAGATTCATGCGGTGCTGCACCTCATCCCGAACATCTCCTACCCGATGATGATCGGCGTCTCCGCGCTGATGCTGCCCGTGATGATCGTCCGCTTTTACATGGGCTGGCTCGAATTCCTGCTGCTCGATGTGCCCGTCATGACGGCGTGTTTTGCCTCGCTCATCGCGTTCTACTGTTGCGCTCAGAAGGAACTGCACCCGGACAACTGGAAGCGTTCTCTGCTCTTTATGCCCGCGCTCATGGCTGTGGGCGTGGCGCTCACCTTCATCAACACCAAAGCGGTGATTGAGGCCCTGCTCGGCGTCAGCTCCAGTTTCGTCCGGACGGCCAAATACGCCATCCAGGGCCGAAAGAAGGTGGCCGAAAAGAGCAAGAAGTACACCCGTCCCAGCGGCTGGCTCCCCTGGATGGAGATTGCCGCGGGCAGTTACTTCGCCGGAATGATGCTCTGGGCCGTCGACGCTATGCAGATTCTCTGTCTGCCGTTTTTGAGCCTCTTCGTCGGTGGCTACTTCTGGGCGGGCTTCACCACGTTGTATGAGGAATACCGTGGCCAATGGCGGGCGGCCGTCGCCGCTCGCGGCGTGCCAATGAAAACCGTCCGCGCCGATTAGCCGCTCCTCCGAAGACCCGCGCTCCGCCGCGGCCCGCACCCCGGAACGCCCGAAGCGCCCCAATTCGTGCAGCCCAAAGAATCTGAGAGAATACGATGGTCGCTCCCACGGGCGAACAGCAACCATGCCATCGCTCATCATCCTTCTCGCCGGACTGGCGGCCGTCCTTGGCTGGACTTCCTTTCGCTATCGCCGCCGCTGGCTCGCCATCGATGCCGCGCTCGTTTCCGTCGGTCCCGTCCTCGCCCGCCAGCAAAATCCCGAAGTCTTGAGCGCGCTCTGCGGGTCCGGCGATTGGCGCACCATCCTCGCCGGCGGCCAGAATCTTCCCGGCATCCATGCCAATGAGACCCGCTGCCCAGGGCGGCTTTTCTATACCGTCAGCACCCGGCAGACTCTGATCGTGGATGTCCCGCTTTCCCGCTGGCTGAAGTTCGGAAAGTGGAACCCCTGCACCACCGGCTTTCCCCAGCCCGCGCCGCCGGAAAAGTGCCCCGAAGAGTGTCTGCCCGTCTGCACCCACATGTGGAACGGCTGGACCATCGCCTGCAACCTCCGCACCGGTCAGTACGTGCTCAACGCAAACACCTACGCCCAGTACCGCTGCCTGATGCCCGGCAGTCCGGATCTCACGAAAGAGCCCTTCCTCTATCCCCCGGAGCAATTGGAGCGGCCCGGCTTGCTCTAACCTCGCCCCTCGGAGAGTCGCCCTCAAAGAGTCACCACAGTCGCGCCCCAGCGCCGCTCCGGAAGCCATTCCGGATTCGATGCCAAAATAGAATGGTGCACTCGCTGACAATCGATGAACAGATCGCGTACCTCTCCAAGGGTTTCTCGGAGATCATCCGCGTCGAAGACTTGCGAAGCCGTCTCACCGAAGCGGCCAAAGAGGGCCGCCCCCTGCGCGTGAAGGCCGGGTTTGACCCCACCGCTCCGGATCTCCACCTCGGCCACACCGTGCTCATCCGCAAGATGAAGCATTTCCAGGACCTCGGGCATACGGCCATCTTCCTCATCGGCGATATGACCGGGCTCATCGGAGACCCCACCGGCCGCAACCTCACCCGCCCGCCCATGACCCGGGAACAGATTGCCGCCAATGCCGAAACTTACCGCCAGCAGATCTTCAAACTCCTCGACCCCGCGAAAACCGAAATCCGCTTCAACAGCGAGTGGCTGGAATCGCTCGGCTTTGAGCGGATGGTCCGCCTCTGCTCCCACTACACCGTAGCCCGCCTCCTCGAACGCGACGACTTCACCAAGCGCTACCGCGAAGGCAGCCCCATCTCGCTGCATGAGTTCCTCTATCCCATCTCCCAGGGCTATGACTCCGTGGCCCTGCGGGCCGACGTCGAACTCGGCGGCACGGATCAGAAGTTCAACCTCCTCGTCGGCCGCGAACTCCAGAGAGATTACGGGCAGCCCTCTCAGATCGTAGCCACCACGCCCCTGCTCGAAGGGCTTGACGGCGTCCAGAAGATGTCGAAATCCCTCGGCAACTACGTCGGCATCACGGAAGCTCCGGCGGAAATGTTCAAGAAGCTGATGTCCATCAGCGACGAACTCATGTGGCGCTACTACGAGATGCTCACCGATCTCTCGATCCCCGAAATCGCCGCCCTGCGCCAGCGGGTGGAGGCGGGAGACGCGCATCCCATGGAATCGAAAATCGCCCTCGCCCGGCGCATCATCGCCGATTTCCACAGCCCCGCGGAGGCCGAATCGGCCGCCGGCGAGTTCAACCGCGTGGTCCGCCAGGGCCAGGCCCCCTCGGACTTGGAAACCATCGCCATGCCGGAAGGCGTGCTGGCCGATGGTCACATCCGCGTCGACAAGCTGCTCGCGAAGACCGGCCTCGCCCCCTCCGTGACGGAAGCGGTACGCCGCCTGAAGGCCAATGCCGTCGAAATCAACGGTGAGAAAGTAGTAGACCTCAAGTACACCCCCAGTTCCCCCGAACTCCTCGTGCAATCGGGAAAGCGGTGGTGCCGCATCCGGCTCTAGGGCGCGGCTAGCCGGAGTCGCGAACCGCCGCCCCCGCCGCCCTTCCAGCCGGAGCGCGGCCCCGCGCCGCGCATCGCCCCCGGCTAGTTCGCACTTGTTTCGCAACTTCTTCTCACGAATAGATTTAGAATGCTTACGTGGGCTGTCGATAACATGCAGCCTCACTTTGGCGAGCGCGTATTGATCTCTCCGTTCCGGTTTCGCGTCCTCCTCCTGCTTCTGGCGGTGGTGCCGAACTGCGTCTACGCGCAGAACGCCCTCCCGGCGCGCGACACCCAGGCCGGGTGGATTCCCTTCGCCAATACCACCATCGTCGCCGGGGTGGCCGGCGAAGCCTCGGGGCCCGTCGCCCGCGTCTGGTTTGACGGTGCCGCCCCCGTGGCGCAGTTGCCCGGCGGCGAGATCTATCGCTGGTCGGAATCCTCCGGCTGGTCGCCGCTCGCGAACGCCATCGCGCCCGAACGCCCCCGCTCCCGCAGCGTCCCCAAGCCCAGGCCTGACGCCCGGCTCACCCTCGTCCATCCCCTTTCCCCCCACGTGGCCTATGCCCTGGGAGACCAGATCTACCGCTCCGACGACGGCGGCATCCATTGGACCGGGCTCACCCGCTATCGCAGCCTCTCCATCCTCGGCGAAACCCTCGCCGACCTCGCGCTCAACCCCCTCGACCCCGAAGACCTGCTCGTGGCCGGCGATCTCGGCCTCTGGCGCAGCCGCGATGGCGGGCTCACCTGGTTCCATGCGGGCGATGGCCTCCCCAGCTTTTCCGCCACGAAGATTCTCGGCTTCCCGGAAGGCACCCGCGGCCTCGAAGTGCGGTTGCGCGATGGCCGCGCCCTCGAATGGGTGCCCGGCTCCGTCTATGGCTGGAAGCTGCTCGATGCCGCTTCCCCCGCCCTTCGGGGGCGCATTCCCGCGGCCGTGCGGAAACTCGGAAGTCGCGCCTCTGCGTGGGATTTCACCGGCTCGCAGGTGTACGTCGGCCGCGACGACGGCACTCTCCTCGCAACCGCCGACGATGGTCTCAATTGGCGCGAGTATTCCCAGCCCGGCCTGAAGGCGATCCGGGCCGTCTATGCGAATCCCGCCGACGAGCGCATGGCCCTCGCCGTGGCGGAGTCCGATTCCGGCGAAACCTTGCTGCTCCGCACGCTCAACGCCGGCGCCTTCTGGGATAACTGGACGCCCCAGGGACTCCCCTCCCGCTCCTGGGATGCGGCCGCGCCCGCCTTTGACCAGGGCGCTTTGTTCCTCCTCGATGGCGTCACCGCCTTCCGCTTCACGGTGGATTTCCGCTCCATGAGCCCGCCCTCCTCCGGCATCCCCTTCCGCCTTGAAGGCCTCCCCGCCCGCGCCGTGGATCTGCGCGTGGATCCATCCGGCACCCTTCTGTTTGCCCTCGCCGAGAATCGCGGCGTCTTCTCCGCCGACGCTCCCATGATCGGCGCATCCGTTCCCGCCGCGCCCGGCACCGGCCCAACCGGCACCGCCGCGCCAACCCTCGTGCGCAATGCAGCCGACCTCGGCCGCGCGCCCGCCACCCCCGGAGCCTTGCTCAGCGTCTATGGCGCGCCCTTCCTCCGCCTCCGCGCCAACGGCGTCGATGCCGCCCTCCTGGGCAAGCGCCCCGGCAACGCCCAGGTGCAGCTCCCCTACGGCCTCGTCTCCAGCCAAGTCGAGCTCTCCTTTGAAGGCGACCGTAGCCCCTCCCGGACCCTCACCCTTCCCCTGCGCCCCGCCCAGCCCGCCATCTTCCTCCACCCCGATGGCAATCCCTTCGTGCTCCAGCCGGAGAACGGCTTGTTCATGGACGAGAACAACCCGGTCGCCCCCGGCAGCCGCTTCCAGGTCCTGCTGTCCGGGCTTGGCGCCGTCACGCCGGATTGGCCCGCCGGAATGGCCGCGCCCCTCGCGAATCCCCCCGCCGTCCTCGCCCCCGTCGAAGCCTTCGTCAACGGTCTCCGCATCCCGGTCCTCAAGGCCACCTTGGCCCCTGGCTATGCCGGAATTTATTTGGTGGAAATGGAACTCCCCGCCGTGCTGGATGAAGGGCTGGCGGAACTCCGCATCGTCGCCGCTGGAAACGCAAGCAACCCCGTCGGAATCCACGTCGCCTATTAGCGCGAACCGCCCCGCCTGCAAATCGCCCATCCCAAAAATCGCCCAGCCCCGCAAACCGCCAGTGAAACCGCCACCGTGCCGGCACGTCCTATGAATGTTTCCGGCGGCATCGCTCTGCCGCGAGGCCCGCAGTCGTGAGACCATCGGTACCAGGGGAGGGAACCGGAATGCACTTTCTGAGACGGACCGTTCTGGCGGCGGCCACTCTCGGCCTGGCCGGCAACGCGCTGGTGGCGCAGGAGAGCCCCACCCCCAAGCTGGCCCCCTATTTCCCCACCCCCCTCAGCGTCGTGGAGAAAATGCTCGCCCTCGCCAAAGTGAAGCCGGCGGACACCGTGTACGATCTCGGCAGCGGCGATGGCCGCATCGTCCTCATGGCGGCCGAAAAGTTCGGAGCCAAGGCCGTGGGCGTCGAGTACGATATGCCCCTCGTCACCCAAAGCCGCATGGCCATCAAGCGCAAGAAGCTCGAAGGCAAAGTCTCCATCATCCACGGAGACATGCTCGCCCAGGACTACTCCCCCGCCACCGTCGTCACCGTCTACCTCCTCCCCACCTCCAACGACCGCATGCGCCCCATCCTCGAAAAACAACTGAAACCCGGCACCCGCATCGTCTGCCACGATTTCGAGTTCTCCGGCTGGACCCCCCAGGAAACCGTCACCATCGAAGACGACGGCGAAGGCCGCAGCCACACCATCTTCCTCTACATCCGCAAATAACCCCGGGATCTCCCCACCTCCGGCCCACCGGCGACC
>JBDIBK010000131.1:0-10820 GCA_039812845.1 Bryobacterales bacterium | reverse complement strand
AAGATGGAGACGAACAGCGACGCCACCATCGCGGAGATTTCGCTCCAGGCGTTGATGCGCCACCAATACCAGCGCAGCAGCAGCACGCCGCCCGTGCCCGCGCCGATCGCCATCAGAAGCTGGTAGGCGCCGGAGATCGAATCGATTACATACGTCACCGCCGCGGCCAGAATGGTGAGCAGCACCGTGCTTGCCTGGGAGATGAACACGTAGTGCTTGTCGCTCTCGGCCGGGCGCAGGAAGCGGCGATAGAAATCGTTGACGATATAGCTCGCGCCCCAGTTGAGCTGCGTGGAAATGGTGGACATGTAGGCTGCCAGGAAGCTGGCGATCATCAGTCCGCGCAGATAGGGCGGCAGATGCTCGATCATCACCTTCACATAGCCCGTTTCGGGGTCTTCAAGGCCGGGGTAGAGAATCAGGGTGGTGAGCCCGATCAGAATCCAGGGCCAGGGGCGAATGGCGTAGTGTGCGATGTTGAACCATAGCGTGGCCAGCAGGGAGTGCTTTTCGTCCTTGGCGCTCAGCATGCGCTGCGCGATGTAGCCGCCGCCGCCCGGTTCCGCGCCCGGATACCAGCTTGCCCACCAGTTCACCGCGAGATACGCGAAGAAGGCGATAAATGGCATCCACGTGGAATGCAGGTCCGGGATGAAACTGAGCACGGAATCGGTTGACCCGGCCAGAATGCCGCGCGCCGCGTCCACTGCCAGCAGTTTCTCCTTAAGCGGGCCGATGCCGCCCACCGCATTCACGGCGTAGACCGCCAGCACGATGGTCATGCCCATCTTGATGACGAACTGCACCAAGTCCGTCACCAGCACGCCCCAGAGCCCAGAGAGGGTGGAGATGAAGGCGGTGATGCCGATGATGCCAAAGATCACCAGGATGGCTTCTTCCTTGCCGATCCCGAAAAGCAGCACCAGAATTTTCACCATCGCGAGGTTCACCCAGCCCAGCACCATGCAGTTGATGGGCACGCCCAGATAGACCGCCCGAAAGCCGCGCAGGATGGCCGCGGGCTTGCCGGAATAGCGGATCTCGGCGAACTCGACGTCGGTGAGGACGCCCGAACGCCTCCACAGCCGCGCGAAGAGGAAGACCGTCATCATCCCGCTGAACACGAAGTTCCACCACAGCCAGTTCCCGGCGATCCCGTTGCGGGCGACCATGCCCGTAACCGCGAGCGGCGTATCCGCGGCGAACGTGGTGGCCACCATCGAAGTGCCCGCCAGCCACCAGGGCACGCTGCGGCCGGAGACGAAGTAATCGTCGATACTCTTGCTGGCACGGGAGCGGTAGGCAAGCCCGATGCCGATATTGAGCAGAAAATAGGCGGCGATCACCGCGAAATCGATCCAGGTTAAGGCAAAATGCACGCAAACCTCGCTTCGCGAACCGGCGGCGCGCTGGCCGCTTTTCGAGCCGGAAACGAAACAGTATATCGCGCTGGCGGCACAGCAAGACGCCGCCTCGCGCACCCTCGCGGTGAACGCGAAAAAGGGATGAAATCGCTTGCCGGCAAGCGTCCCGACGGGAACGCTCTTGCAAATCCCGAAAGCTAAGAGGTGCCTGCCTGGCGGGCATCTTTCAGCGTGAGCGCCCAGCCGGGATACCCCCGCTCCGCGCTTCGTGGATCGAGTTCCGCGCTGAAGGCCAGATCCATCCGGCCGCCGGGGACGAACTCCGGCTTGCGGTCCGCAAATTGCCACGCGGTAAAGCGGAAGTATCGCCCATCCTTGCGGGCTTTCAGGCGCAGGTGGTGCTCGGCGAAGACGGCGGGCTCTTCCGCGATCTCGGCTTCCGGCAGAACGAATACAGGGGCGGGATTGCCGAGACCGAACGGGCCGAGCGTTTCCACTTCTCGCGCGAGATTCTCGCCGATGTCCGCCGCATCGACTTTGGCATCCACCGCCAGCGTGGGGGCCATGTCCTCGGCGCTGAGGCGGCTGCCGGCGTAGGCGCGCAGACGTTCCCGAAACTCATCCACCAGCGAGGCCTTCAAGGTGACGCCGGCCGCCATGTGGTGCCCGCCAAAGCGCTCGAAAAGTTCCGGCATCGTCTCCAGAGCCTCCACGAGCGAGAAGGCGCGGATGCTCCGTCCGGAGCCTTGAAACAGACCGGAATCGCCGTCGCCGCCCAGCACGAAGACCGGCCGCGAATAGCGTTCCACCAGACGGCTGGCGACGATCCCCACCACGCCCCGGTGCCAGTCCTGGCCGCTGAAGACGAGCGCGCATTCCGAATCTCCGGGAGGACGCCGATCGCATTCGGCGAGGATGTGCGCCACGATCTCCCGTTCCGCCATCTGCCGTTCGCCGTTCAGCGTGTTCAGGGTCTCGGCGATCTCGCGCGCGCGGGCGCTGTCCTGGGTCAGCAGCATCTCCACCACGTTGCCCGCATCGGCCATGCGCCCGGCCGCGTTGATGCGGGGTGCGATCCGGAACGCGATCTGTCCGGAGGTCGGCAGCTCGCCGGGTTTGAAGCCCGCGATGTCCATGAGGGCCGCGAGCCCTGGGCTGGACGATCCCCGCAGCCCTTCAAGGCCCAACCGGACCAGCGTGCGGTTCTCGCCGATGAGCGGAACGACATCGGCGATGGTGCCGATCGCGACGAGCTTGAGCAAAGAGAGCAGCAGCCGGTCCCGCTTGCTCTCCGGCCAGCCGGATTCCGCCAGCAGGCCCTGCACCAGCTTGAAGGTGACGCCGACGCCGCACAGCAGCCGCTCCGGGTAAGTGGAATCGTGACGGTTCGGGTTCAGCACCGCGCAGGCCGGCGGCAACTGGCCATCCGGCAGGTGATGGTCCGTCACGATCATGTCGATGCCCAGGCGCTTGGCCAGCAGGACTTCTTCCGCGGCGCGGATGCCGGTGTCGACGCTGACGATCAGCTTCGTGCCAAGCGCGGCCTCCCGCTCAATCACGCCGGCGTGGATGCCGTAGCCATCGCGCAGGCGGTGGGGGATGTGATACGCCGGCTCCGCTCCCAGCAGGCGGAGCGTGGCCGCCAGGACGGCGATTGAGGTGGTGCCGTCCACGTCATAGTCGCCGTAAAGCAGCGTCCGTTCCCGGCCGCGAATCGCTTTCGCGATGCGGTCCACGGCCGCGCGCATGTCCCGGAACTCAAACGGGTCGTAGAGCCGGGTGAATGACGGGCGAAGGAAGGCCTCGGCCGACTCCGTGTCGCGGTATCCGCGCTGCCAGAGCAGCGTGGCCACTGGCGGGCTAACGCGCAGGCGCAGCGCGAAATCGGAGAGGCTTTCCTCGGGCGGGCTTGCGAAGATCCAACGGGCGGCGGCGGGCATCGGCAGCGAAGGGGCTAGTTCTTCGAAAAGTACCCACCCATCGGCTCGTCCGGACCGTCCTCGAAGCCGTCTCCGATGTTCATCATGTCGATCTCATCGCGAACGTCCAGAAATTCGCGGTACCAGTCGGATTCCAGGTAATAGAAGTAGGTGTTGCCCTGGAAATCGAACGAAAGATCGAGCGACCCCACCAGCCCGGCAAAGGCGTTCATCTCGCGGAGCGTTATCGTCATCTCCTGCTTCTCTTCGCTTTCGACCGTGGATTCCTCCAGATCCTGCAGCGCGTCCTCCACGTCGTCCTCGCGGAAGGTCATGGCGTGCATCACCACAAGCGGCACCCGCAACTGGCTCGCGCATCGAAGAAAGGCCCGAAAATCGGGATGCGCATTGGCATCCCAGAAGATGGCATGCTCCGGGTTCGCGTGGCGGCTCTCGCTGTAGAACAAGGCGAATCCGCCCACCTGGAGTTCGTCCAGGATCTCCTGCTTCAGGGAATCCAGATTCGGTTCCATTCGTGTCTCCTTGTCAACCGGTTCTGCGCTGGACGGCCCTGGGTGGACGCGCGGCGGTAAGCGTTAGCGAACGAAAACATCGTGCCGCTCGCCCAGATCGCGGGCGGATGGCGTCAGAATCGCCCTTGGTTTCAAGCGGATCTTTCGATTGGCCGCCATGGCCAGCCGCACATCGTCCTCGCACACAAAATCCACGGCGGGCTCGGGTGCCGCTTCCGTTTTGGCGGGCGCCGCGGCGGCGTCCGCGGGCGGTGCGCTGCAACAGGAAGCCCCTTCCGCCTGCGATGGAGCGGGCGAGCCGCAGCCGCAATTGGGCGGGGGCGCGGGCTTCCGCGTTCGTCCGGCAAGAAAGCGGTCGACCGCGCTCGCGGCCGCCGAAGCGTTCGAAAGCGCGGCTGCATTGCGAACGCCGGGGGGCGCGGTCGCAACCGGGGCTGGGGAGCCAACGGAAATCCCCTTGGATGCCAGATATTGCTCCACGGCGGAAGCCACGCGCTGGCGGTCAAGCCCTCCTCCGGCAGCGGCGGGCGGCAGGGAGATATGCGAAGGCGCCGATGCCGCAGGCGGTGCCGTGTGCGGTTCCGGCACGGGTGCCGCCGCCAGGCTCTCGGCCGGTACGCTAAACGCCTCGGAGGCGCTGCGCGCCACGGCGGCGATACGTTTGATGTTCGTCAAATGCTGAGGGCCTACATTGTCCGAGGTGATGTTGCCCGCAATCGCCCCGCAGCCCAGCGTCATGGAAGGGAACACGTTCGTTGTGATGCCGGTGGAGCCTTGCGGAGAGGCCGTGTTCACCAGCACGCGGAAGGCGGGCATGCGCAACCCGTACTCGCGGATCCGCGCTTCATCGTGGGAGTGAATCACGGCGGTATGGCCGAGCCCTCCAAATTGCAGCACCCTCTCGCAGGCGTCCACCGCCGCGGCGAAGTCGGGAACGAAGAGCAGGGAAAGCACCGGCGAGAGCTTCTCGGCCGAAAGCGGATGCTCCTTGCCCACTCCCTTGATCTCACAAGCGAGGATGCGGGCATCCGCCGGAACCGCGAAGCCTGCAAGACCGGCAATCGCTTGCGGAGACTTGCCCACGCACGCCGGGTTGATGCGCCCGTTGGGCTGGATCAGCGTCGATTCGAGCGCCTTGGCCTGCACCTCGTCGCACACGAATGCCTTGTGCATCCGCAGTTCGGAAAGCACGGTGGCCCGCAGGGATTCCTGGCACACCAAGGACTGTTCGCTGGAGCAGACCGTGCCGTAATCGAAAGACTTGCCTTCGATCACCAGCCCGACCGCTTCCGGAATGTTGGCGGTCGTGTCGAGCAGCACCGGCACATTGCCGGGGCCCACGCCGAAAGCGGGCTTGCCGCTCGAATACGCGGCGCGCACCAGCCCCGATCCCCCGGTCGCCAGAATCGCGGCGATCTTTGGGTGCTTCATCAGTTGCTGCGTGGTTTCCTGCGAGGTGAGCGTGAGGCACTGGATGATGCCTTCGGGAGCGCCGGCGGATACGGCTGCCCGGTGCAGCAGATCGATGGTCTCGCACGTGCAGCGGCGGGCATACGGATGCGGGCTGAAAACGACCGCGTTGCCCGCTTTGAGCGCGATGACGCTCTTGAAAATCGCCGTGGACGTGGGGTTCGTGGTGGGAAGAATCGCGCCAATCACCCCCATCGGGACGCCCACTTCCACCAGGTTCTTTTCGGGGATCTCGCGCAGCACGCCCACCGTTTTCATGCCCCGGATCGTCCGCGGCAGCAGGTCGGCGTTCAACAGATTTTTGGCGATTTTGTCCGGGACGTTGCCGTAGCCGGTCTCTTCGACGGCCAGTTCCGCCAGGCGCCGGGCGTGCGTGCGGCCCGCTTCCCCCATCGCTTCCACGATGGCGTCGATCCTCTCCTGGGGGAAGGCGCGGAAGGCGAGAAAGGCCTGGTGCGCCAACTCCACCTTGTTGCGAAGTTCCTGGATGGATAGGAGATCGGTATCCTGAATCATTGCCTGCCGATGCCGCCCGAAGGCGGTCTTCCGCGGGAGAAAAATCCGTTAGCCGCCCGGTGTTGCGCATGCCGGACGGTGGTTCCGCCAGCTACTTCTTGTTGTTGTCCTTGGCGGCTTCCTTGGCGGCTTCCTTTGACGCGCCCGGCAGCACGCGCTCCACATCGTCATGGGGCCGCGGAATCACGTGAACGCCCACGAGTTCGCCCACGCGCCGCACCGCCGCCGCGCCCGCATCGGTGGCGGCCTTCACCGCCCCCACGTCCCCGCGCACCGTCACCGTTACCAGACCGGCGCCCACGTATTCCTTCGATACCAGGACGACATTCGCCGCCTTCACCATGGCATCGGCCGCCTCGATCGCGCCGATAAACCCCTTTGTTTCGATCATCCCAAGGGCTTCCATATTATTGCCTGCCACCGTTCTGAGTTACTCCGAAGCTTCAAGGTATCACAGACCGCACGCCGGCGGTATGAACCCGTTCGCCGCGGGCGGCGGAAAGCGCAATCGTGGACTCCGCCCCTTCCCTCTCGGCCCGATCCGCGGCATTTGGTATTCTAGGGCCAAGCCGATGCATAATACGGGTTCCACTCTCAAACAACGGGGTATCCGCCTTACGAAGCAGAGGCAGATTCTGCTCGATATCATCGACAAATCCGGTGCCCACCTCGATGCCGAACAGCTCTTTCGTTTGGCCCAGAAGCGGGACCCCAAACTCAACCGCGTCACCGTCTATCGCACCCTGAAACTCCTCAAGGAAGGCGGTCTGGTGGATGAGCTGGACCTGATGCACTATGCGGGCGACCAGCACTACTATGAGACCCGTCTGAAGCAGGAGCATGCCCACGTGATCTGCATGCAGTGCGGACGAGTGGAAGAGTATTTCGGGGAGCCCTTGCGGGCCATGCGCCAGCAGATTCAGGAAAGCCTTGGTTTTGAGATCCAGGCCGTGCGCACGGAAGTGGGCGGTTTCTGCCCGCATTGCCAGGCCCTCCGCAAGCAGCGGAAAGAGGGCGAGACTCCGGCGGCCGAAGACGACCGGGAATAGTTCAAGTCGGGTTCCGCCGCGAAGCCTCCAGCGGCCGCCGATGTCCGGCGCACCGAACTTCGTTACAATGCGGGAACGCGAATGCCCGCACCTCCACCACCTCCCGCCAGTGGACCGCAGCCCAGCGCCGGACGGCCGTCGAGCGCCAGCGGCCAGTTTCGCTCTCCCGTCACGGGATTGCCTTCCGCGGGCCTCGAAGTGGTGCATCCATCGGGCAAGCGAACCCGCGTGGCGCTGGACCGGTTTCCTTTTCGCCTCGGCCGCCAGTCGGATAACGAACTCCAACTGCGCGACAGCCGCATCTCCCGCAATCACGCCGAAATTTGCGTTGAGAACGGCCAGTATGTCCTCCGGGATCTGCGCAGCAGCCATGGCTCCTTCGTGAACGGCGCGCGCGTGGAGAAAGCCGTTCTGCAGCACGGCGACAGCATCGATTTCGGCTTCGACGATTCCTATCGCCTGCAGTTCCAGATGGAAGGCCGCGAGATCAGCCGGCTATTGCACCGCCTGGAGCCCGGCGGCGGCGAAGAAGGCCAGGAAGCGGCGAACCTGAGCAAGCTCACGGTGCTGCTTGAAGTGGCAAGAACTCTCCAAAGCTCCCTGAGCGTGGACGAAGTGCTGACCTCCGTGGTGGATGCGGCGCTCTCGGTAACCGGCAGCGAGCGCGGATTTCTCCTGCTGCTGACGGACGACCAGTTGGAGGTGAAGGTCGCCCGAACTCGCGACGGGCGTCATCTCGGCCGGGATGAACTGCGCGTTCCCACCACGCTGATCCTCAAGGAATTGAAGCAGCGCCGCGAACTGCTGACCATGAACTTCGACCCCAACGCGAAGGGGTTCGACCCTCAGCAAACGATTGCCGCCCTGGACCTGCGCACCGTCATCTGCATCCCGCTTATCCGGATGAGTGCGGACTCCACGCCCAGGGATACGCTGGTGCTGCCCGCGCAGCATCAGACGGTGGGCGTGCTGTATCTCGATTCGTCCGAAATGGGAATCCGGCTCACCGTCTCGGACCGCGAACTGCTGCAAACCCTCGCGCTCGAAGCCTCGAACGTGATTGAGAACGCCCGTCTCCTCGACGAAGAGCGCCACAACCGTAAGATTCAGGAAGAGCTGGAAATTGCCCGCAACATCCAGCAAAGCCTGCTGCCGCGCGCGTTGCCGGAAACGGGGTGGTTTCGCGCATCCGGAATCTCGATTCCCTCGCAAAATGTGGCCGGTGACTATTTTGACGTCCGTCAGGCCGGCCCCGGCCGGTTTGTGAACATCATCGTGGACGTCTCCGGGAAAGGCGTCAGTTCGGCGCTGCTCGCGAGCCTCTTGCAGGGCATTTTCATCGCGGCGTCCAGCGACCCCTCCGGGCTTCCCGCTCTGCTCAGCCGAACCAACGAGTTTCTGGTGGACCGCACCGAAGGCGAAAAGTTCGCCACCATGTTCTACTGCATCCTGGACCGGGATGGCCTGCTGCACTGGACCAATTGCGGCCACTGCGCTGCCATTCACGTGCGCCCCGGCCAGGACTACGGATTGCTGCGCCCCACCAGCATGCCGCTGGGCATGATGCCCGATGTCGTGTTCGAAGTCTGCACGCTGAAGATGGAGCCGGGAGACAAGATAGTTCTCTATTCGGACGGGCTGTCCGAGGCGCACCTCCCGCCCGGCGAATCGGGCAAGTTCCACTTCTATGGAGAAGACCGGATCATGCGGGTCGTTCGCGCCAACGAGCGCGATGTGCCCGGCGTCATCCAGCGCGCGCTGCTCAAGGACGTGCAGGATTTCCTGGGCGGAGCCGAACAAACCGACGATGTGACGATGCTGGTTTTCGAGTATGCCAGCGCGGGCGGCGCGGCCTCCTGAGCTTTCCCGTTCCTGACGGTTCCTTTTGCAAACGGCAGTCGTCATTGCTTGTTAGCATAGATCGAAGCCCTTATCATGTCTGCGCCGCGATCGCCACTCCTGGTTGTCGCCGCCGTGATCAAGAAGGACGGGAAGTTCCTGATTGCTCAGCGGCGGGAAGGAGGAAGTTTCCCCCTCAAGTGGGAATTCCCCGGCGGGAAGCTGGAGAGCGGGGAAACGCCCAAGCAGGCGCTGCATCGGGAGCTGGCGGAAGAACTGGGCATCGACGCCGTCATCGGTCAGGAACTTGCCCGGTATGAGTGCCGCTATCCGGCGCAGCGGAATGCGGGCGCGCGCTCCACCGGCAGCCGCACCGTCGTGCTGCTTTTCTTTGAAGTGACGCAATTCACCGGCACCCCGCGCAACCTCGCTTTTTCTCAGTTTTGCTGGGAAGAGCGCGGCAAACTGAAGGCCTACGACTTTCTAGACGGAGATCTCGATTTCGTGCGGCGGCTTTCGGGCGGACAATACCTCAACGATTAGCCCGCGCTTGCCACCGCGCCAATGGCCGAGACGTCCCAAAGCGCGACCCCTCCCACGATGCCGGCGATGTTGGGGATCTGGTGGACGGATTCCGGCAGCTTGAAATCGACGTGCTCGGTATTCCCGCCGCCTAGCAGAAGCCGGTCGTAATAGAACAGGCTAAACAACTGCGGAATCGCTTTCTGGAGACGCTTGTTCCATTTCTTCTTGCCATCCCGCTCGAGCGCCTTCTGGCCGAGAAGCTCTTCGTAGGTCTTGCCGTGCCGGAAGGGGTGGTGGGCCAGTTCGAGGTTGGGCAGCGAAATCCCGTCCAGGAAAATCGCGGAGCCCAAGCCCGTGCCCAGCGTAATCACCAGTTCCACGCCTTTGCCGGAGATCGCGCCGTAACCCTGCACGGTGGCGTCGTTGGCCACCCTCGCGGGGCGATTGAGCAGTCTGGAGAGTTCCTCCTCCAGCCGAAACTGCTTCCAGAGCGGGTCGAGGTTCGGCGCGGTCTCAATCACGCCGTGGCGAACGGCGCCCGGAAATCCCACGGAGATTCGGTCGTAGGCGCCCAGCTTTCCGGCCAGTTCCTGGATCACCGCCAGGATCGCCGACGGCGTGGCCGGCTGGGGCGTCTTCATCCGCTCCCGATCGGTAATCGGCTGGCCCGCTTCGTCAAGCACCATGGCTTTCACTTTCGATCCGCCGATATCGATGGAAAGGGTCTTGGTCATCGGTCTTTTGCGCCCCGCTGCTTCCCTGGGAATTGCCGGGAACCTTCCGAATCCCCAGCCAGAACGTATTTTACTCGATCAAGATCTGGCGAGCCCGGTTTGTGCGAAGTGGTTCACCGGACCCTGCCCGCGCCCAAGCCCCGGAGCGCTCCGAATCGCCTCCGTAATGTAGCGTTTCGCCACCGCGACGGCGGCGGGCAGCGCCATCCCGCGCGCGAGGCAGGCGGCGATTGCCGCGCTGAACGTGCAGCCGGTGCCGTGGGTGTGGGGCGTGTCGATGCGCTCGGACGGGTATTCATGGAACGCGCCGTCCACGAAAAGAATATCGCGCGCTTCGGCCGCCAAGTGCCCGCCCTTCACCAGAACCGCCGCCGGCCCCATATCGGCGATCCTCCTGGCGGCTTCCATCATGCCCTCGGCGTCGTCAATCTCCATGCCGGTCAACTCCGCCGCCTCGAAAAGATTCGGCGTCACAAGAAAGCAATTGGGCAGCAGCAGACGGCGCAGCGAATCCGTGGCGGCGGCGGGAAGCAGCGCTGCGCCATGCTTCGAGATCATCACCGGGTCCACCACCAGCGGGAAGCGGAACTTCGCGGCCTCGGCCGCGACGGCCGCGATCGTCTCCGCGCTCCCAAGCGCGCCGGTCTTGGCGGCCTCGGGCGGGATATCGGCCACCACCGCGCGGATCTGGTCCGCCACCATGCCCGGCGACATCACCTGCACGCGGCTGACGCTGGCCGTGTTCTGCACGGTCAGCAGGGTGATCGCGGCCTCCCCGTAAACGCCGAACTGGTGGAACGTCTTGAGGTCCGCCTGGATGCCCGCGCCGCCGCTAGGGTCGGATCCGGCGATTGTCAGCGCGGCGGGCGGC